>JAQVKJ010000313.1 GCA_028694715.1 Weeksellaceae bacterium
GATGGTTTCGCCGCCAAAAATAAAGATGATTAACACTACCAAGAACATGCTTATGGAAGTGTTCATGGTTCTGGTCAGTGTACTGTTGGTGGCTTTGTTAATCAGTGTGGTAAAATTCATTCTTGGATAGAGTCTCAGGTATTCCCTGATACGGTCAAAGATAATCACACTGTCATTGATGGAGTAACCGATTGCCGTCAATATGGCTGCGATGAAGGCTTGGTCAATTTCCAAGTTGAAAGGCAATACGCCATGTAACAAGGCAAACAGACCAAGAATGACCACGACATCATGGACAGCGGCTGCAACCAGTCCCACGCCAAATTGCCATTTGAAACGGACAAGTATGTATAGCCCCACACCCACCAGAGCCAAAATCACTGCGATGACCGATGCCCGGGTGGTACTGTCTGCAATGGTTGGGCCTACTTTTACCACCGACATCAGACCGTTGGAGACCTTGTCGCTTTCAAAATCTTCAAACGACATATTTGCAGGCAGGAATTCTTTCACTCCTTCATATACCTTAAATTTAATTTCTTCATCCACAGCGGTGGATTCTTGATTGGATTTTAATTTTGTAGTGATTTTCACCTGACTTGATGGTCCGAAAATCTTAACTGTTGGTGCAGAGGATCTTCCGTCCTCATCCACCAAAGTTTTTTCGAGCCCCGATCTGATTTCATTTACATTCACAGGATTATCAAATCGTACGGTATAAGTTCGTCCTCCCTGAAAGTCAACCCCAAGATCAAAACCTCTAAGGAAAATTACCGCAATACAAAACAGAGTAACAAGGAGGGAAATGATGTAAAACATTTTCCTTTTGTTCATAAAATCCACATTGAATCCTTGGAACCAGTTTTTGGTGATTTTTGTAAAGAACTTGACATCCTTTTTCTTTTCGAGTCTTCTGTCAGTAAAGTATTTGGTCAGGAATATGGCCGTAAACATGGATACAGAAAGACCAATCAGCAGGGTGATGGCAAATCCCTGAACCGGGCCTTTGCCAATCAACAGCAAGATGGCTGCGGTAAGCATGGTGGTGACATTGGAGTCCACAATGGCAGATATTGAACCTTTCCATGAATAGGAAATTGAGACCGCTTCTTTCAACGATTTGTTGCGATGGAGCATTTCGTCCTTGACTCTTTCATTGATCAGGATGTTTGCGTCGATTGCCATACCTAGAGTCAGAATGATTCCTGCAATGCCCGGCAGAGAAAGGGTTGCTCCAAAAAGTCCGACCATTAATCCAAGCAGAAATAGAATGTTGATAACCAAGGCGATGTCGGCAAATAATCCGGCCCTTGAATAATAGAAAATCATCCATACAAGAATCAGTAAGAATACGGCAGCGAATGAAATCAATGAACTGTTGATGGCTTCCTGGCCGAGCGAAGGTCCTACTTCTTCTAATTGCACGATTTTTGATGATGCGGGGAGGCTACCTGCCTGAAGAATATTCGCAAGGTCTTGTGCTTCAGTGAGTGTAAAATTACCGGAAATCTGCGAACTACCTCCTGCAATCTTTTCATTGATATTTGGTGCGGAATAGACCAAATCATCCAGAACTATAGCGATGGAATTATTGATATTCTCTTCTGTTATCTGCGCCCATCTTCTGGCACCTTCTGAATTCATTTTCATGGTCACCACCGGTTCGTTCGAGATGGTGTTCATGTTTCTTTCGCCTGCGGCTTGTTCTACCACATCACCTGGCAGCAAGGGCTGGTTGTTTTTGTCTCCACTCAGTGCATAGAATGAAAGGAACTTTCCGTTGGTGCTTGCGTCTTTGGTTTGTACAGGCTTGTTGCCCCATACATATTTGAAATTCCTGATGTTGGTAGGCATGCTGGCCTTCAGGTTTGGTGATTTGAGTACTTTGTTGAAAATTGCAGTGTCTCTGGTGGCTACCGAAAACAATGAGTTTCCTTCGAGTGGGCTGTTGATGATGTTGTTCAAACTGTTCAGTTCGGTTTGTATGCCCAGTTTTTGGGGATCAATACTTGTGAAGAAAGTAGCGATTTGCGGATTGTTGGCTTCTACTTTCCAGAATTCGAGTTTGGCAGTACTCTGCAACAGGTTTTTGATTCTTTCTTTGTTTCTTTCGCCCGGCATTTCCACTTGGATGCGTCCGTCTGCGGCACCGCCCAATCTTTGAATGATTGGTTCCACTACACCAAAACGGTTGATACGGGAGGAGATTACCTGAAACGCGGTTTCAACTTTTGAATCGATGTCATTTTTAAGAATATTCTTTACCTGATTGTCGCTTGCGTTGAATTCAATTAAATTCGAATTTTGGCGGTTGCCAAATATTTCCGGTGAAGAGTAGGGAAGAGTTTGACCGGAAGCGGCTCTAAGTTTTTCGAATTCATCAAAGAATATATCCACATAAGCTCTGTCTCCCTGTGAGCGTTGGGCGATATCTGCAGAATCCAGTGCGTCATTAAATATTTTGTTTTTGGTATGGTCTGCAAGATTTTCAAGTAGGTCACGCACTTGAACCTGAAGAATCACACTGATTCCGCCCTTCAAGTCCAGACCTAATTTAATTTCTTTGTTTTTTGCATCTCGATAGTTGTATTTGATGATGCCCAGGTTCAGGGTATCGTTTGCCAAACTATCCAATACGATTTGCTCTTCAAGCTCATCTCTCGAATTTTCGTAAGCTTCACATTCAATTTTAT
>JAQVKJ010000314.1 GCA_028694715.1 Weeksellaceae bacterium
TAGAATGCACCCACCGAAAGCAGCTCGGCATTGCTCAGATAAAAATCCCATTTCAGGTCAAAATTGTAATTGTCGGACGGTTTCAGATTCGGATTACCTTCACTCGCAAAACCGATGTTCACATACTGATAAGGCGAAATTTCCTTGGATTGCGGCAGCGTATAGGTTTTGCTCACACCCAATCTCAGCGCGTTTTTGTCGTTCAAATCATATTTCAGATTCAGACTTGGCAAATAATAGAATTTTTGAATGCTGTTGCTTTTGTCCGCTCTGCCGGGGACATCATATTCCACATCCATATCCACATGGTCGAAACGCAAACCTGCATTGGCTGAAAATCTTTTTGAAAATTGGTAAGTTACTTCTGCAAAAGCCGACTGTATATTTTTGTTCACGCTGTAGCTGTTCGGACTGCCTTCCGATATTGAGAACAGACCCTGGTTGTAATTTTGCTGATTGTACAATTCATCCAATCGTATATTGTCAATACTCCATGCACCCGGAATGGCCGAGAAGTTATATTCCACCGCTTCAAAATCATTGTCCGACAAATAAGCATTGTAGCCCACCGAGATTTTGGAACGACCGCTTTCCGTTGCATCATTCAGTTTGAAATCGAATATCGCCTGTGCGTTGTAATTGTTTTCCTGCAATTCGGAGAAAAATCTTTTCTGCCGGTTGCTTCCGGTCAGACCATAAGTGCCGTCGCTTTTTCGTGAAAGATAATTTTCTCTTCTGTCAGGTTCATAACCTTTGATGGAATTGTATGAACCGTTGATGCGCAAATTCAGTTTG
Organism: Weeksellaceae bacterium; assembly: GCA_028694715.1. GTDB lineage: Bacteria > Bacteroidota > Bacteroidia > Flavobacteriales > Weeksellaceae > Moheibacter. Next base: position 796 of record JAQVKJ010000314.1, read on the forward strand.
TCGGTCAGTGTCCATTGGATCAGTAACTGATGGGTCATCAGCAGATTGTCATTGATTTGCTGTCTTCTCAGATAACCCATGTCCTGATCGCCGTCCTGATGTTTTTCGGAATGTTTTCCGCTGTATTCACCCACATACTGGTCGCTGGCGTGAAGCATCATAAAGTTGTAGGCAATGGAATTTTTATTGCCAAATCCGTAATTCAAATTCGCCAAAATCAATTGGCTGATGTTTTCAGAATATTTTTTCCCGGTCTGATCCTGATAAATGATTCCTGCGGTATTCATATTCCTGACAATTTCTTCCGAATAAGAATAATCGGATGACTGGCTTGCAACCACGAAGAATGACAAAGGATTATTACCGATTCTGAATTTCTTTCCGCCCGAAAGTTTGAAACTTTGGTTGATGGGCAATTTCGCCACCGAAGGATCAAGACGGTTGACAAAATCGAATTTCCCGGCTGTTGGACGATCTTTTTTGGCAAAACCAAATGAATTGACCCCGTCTGCTTTCAAAAAGTCCACACCTTTTATGTTGGTGTTGAATCCTGCCGAAAAATCAATCCCTAAAGCCGAACTGTTGAACAGTTCTTTTGAAGTGATGTCGATAATGGCACCGGCTGCGTCACCGATATTTCCGGCCGAAAAAACCTTGTTCACACCGATGTTCTGAATTACATCCGTACCGAAGAAACTCAGTGCAATGTTCTTGTATTCCGGATCTTCGGACGGTATCGGCAGTCCGTTGAGCAAAGTCGCGTTGTATCGGTCGCCCAATCCGCGGACAAACACATTTTTCACACCGTCCTGTTTGGACTCACCCGAAACTTTGGCGACTGCATTTTCGGCATCGCCCACACCTTTGCGCGACAATTCCTGTGCGCCGATGCTTTGGCTTGCCACAATTGATTTCCGCTGATCGAGCAGCAGAGCCGTTTCCGATTCACGGTTGATGCGCACCACGATTTCAGCGGTACTCAGCCCAATACTTTCAGATTCCAATTCCAACGTCAATTCTGAGATTTCATTGGCTCTGACCACTATTCCTTCCCGGGTTACCGGCTCATAAGAATAATGCTCGGTCGTAACCGAATAAGTTCCGACCGGCACATCATAGATGATAAATTCACCGTTTTCGTCGGTCATTTCTTCATAAAAAATATCTTCCACAATCACCGTAACCCCAAAAAGAGGTTCCCCGGTTTGTGCATCCGTAATCCGGCCTTTGATGGTTCCGTCCTGGCTCAGCGCAAAAGCGCTGAAACTCAGATACACTAAAAAAGCCATACATGCGGTACCAAGTCTTCTCACGGTCGTCTGCCGTTCTTTATCATTTTGCATAGAAAATCTTCATTTTTATTTTCAGTGCAAATGTCCTCTTGCGGTGTTACGAATCGGTTAAGCCGGAATTACATTTTTATTAATTTTGAAAAATGAGATGAGTTTTAATTGGCATAAATTCAGTTAGTAAGAAATTCTTACGAACTGCCGCTGACGGCAAAAAATACGATACCAAGCATTATAAAGAGGAAATTTATTTGGATTATCTGAAATATAGTAGTCATCCAAAATTACCACCAACAGAAACATCCGGCATTTTCATTAAACCCAAAACCATCTTCGTAACCAAACCGTAACAAAATCGTAACCTTACTGTGATTTTGGTTTTGGAATTTTGCGGCTGTAAAACAAGAAGATGAAGAAATATATTTTGGGCCTGATTCTTATACTGCTGAATGCTGGAATTCTGAATGCCCAAAGAGTCAAAGGTTCTGAAACAGTGCTGCCGATTACCCAAAAAGCAGCCGAAAATTTTATCAGACTGCATCCCAAATCAAATATCACCGTTACAGGCGGTGGCAGCGGCGTGGGAATTGCTTCTCTGCTGAACGG
>JAQVKJ010000017.1 GCA_028694715.1 Weeksellaceae bacterium
CAACTGCAGAGTGGCATTCATTTCAAAAGCTCTCTGAAACATTTTTTGCCCCATTTCTTCATTTCCAAGCAAATAATAACAATTGCTCAATTGATAATAGAGTTCAGCACGGTTAAAATGTTTTTGAGCAAAATGAACTGCTTCTATGCCTTTCTGATAATCACCAATCGTAATCAACACCTCGACCAGACCCAGCCAGTTATAGAAATTATTGGGTTCCAATTCCACCAAACGATAATAGTCCAACGAAGATTCTTCGAGTTTGCTCAGTTGAATGTGCAGATAAGCCCGTCTTTTCCATATTTCGGGATTGTGGATATCCAATTGAATCGAACGATTCAGATAAAAGAGTGCTTCCTCAAAATTCCCAAGCGTTTCATACAAATCAGAAGCTGCCACCCATGCCTGAGGGAGTTGAGGGTCTTCGTGCAATGCTTGATGATATGCCTTCAGTGCTTTGAATGGCATATTCAATTTCTCATAACATCTGCCGATTTTCAAATAAGTAAAACCCGCTGAATCATCCAGAGGCAGCGTTTCCTGATAAACTTCTATGGCTGCTTCGTAATCATCCAATTTCTCAAGGCTAACGGCTTTCTGTGTAAATGCCATGATGCCCTTGGGGTTAATCAATGTAGCATAATCAAAAGCCCGATGAGCCTGCTCGTAGTCCTTTTGCTGCATATACACCTCTCCCAACTGAAACCATGCATGTTCTGAATAAGGTCGCTGGTTGATGAATTCCTCCAAAAATTCAATGATTCCCTTTGGAGAGTGCAATTCGTCCAGACATTGAATACATGAATAGAAAGCAAATTCGTCATCCATATCGAGTTCCAATGCTTTTTTGAAATTATAAAATGCCTGTTGGATTTGTTCCAAATTCATGTATTCATTTCCCAAACAATTGTAAATGTATTCTTTTTCTTCGCCGAATTCGAGTGCACGCTCAAAAAAAGAGATTGCCATTCTCGGATTGGCCTTCAAGGACCAATAACGCCCCACCGCAATCAGGTAATCCAAATCGTTTCCTGCGCTAACTTTCAGCTCAGATATCATTCGGGAGGCTTCCTTCAAACGGTTGACCATAAGCAAATATTCCAATTTTTTTATCTGAATATCTATGCTGGATGGGTACATAGCTGAGGCATATCCGATGGCTTTTTTTGCGTATGGCAAATCGCCAACATCCAAATAATAAGCGATAATTTCATAGAATTCATCGGTCTCAAAAAAATAATTCTCACGCTGTTCGAGCATTTGCTCAAAACGACCGATTAAGTCATTGTTCAAGTGTTCATCATCCATAACACGAAGTTAGTCAATCCACCATCCGCAATTATCAAAATCCAAACCATTTATGCACAACAAATCAACAATCTTCTCTTATCTGAAAATATTCACTTGTCTAATAAGAATTGAATTAAATTTGCAAAATGAAACAAACTCCGGTTTATTTTCAGAATGCTTTGAATCAACTCTATGGGTTGACCGACAAAATAAAACCTAACTTGATGGTGTTGATTATGGATAAAAACACACACCGTCATTGTCTGCCGTTGTTCTTGTCAGAATTTGAAACCGACATTCCGGTGGAGCTGATTGAAATCCCGGCGGGCGAGGCCAACAAGGAACTGAAAGTCGCCGTTCAAACATGGAAAAGCCTATTGGCTTGTGGTGTCAACAAAAACAGTCTAATCATCCATCTTGGCGGAGGCATGGTCACCGATTTTGGCGGATTTGTCAGTGCGGTGTACATGCGGGGAATTCCCTACATCAATATTCCGACTTCGCTGCTGGCGATGGTCGATGCTGCGGTTGGTGGAAAAACTGGTTTGGACATGAATGGAGTAAAAAACCTGCTCGGTTTGTACAGTTTCCATATAGCCACACTGATTCACACACCATTTCTAAAGACACTGCCCGAAAGGGAATTCCGATCTGGGATGGCCGAAATGTTGAAACACGGATTGATATACGACAGAAAGCATTGGAAGAAAATCATTCAACTCAAAAATCCCAGCCCAGAAAACATATCAGAACTGATCAAAGAATCCGTACAACTAAAACTGGATATTGTTGAAAAAGATCCCTACGAAAAAGGCTTGCGAAAAATCTTGAATTTTGGACACACCATAGGACATGCTGTGGAAAGCGAATATTTGAATTCAGAAAATCCGCTTTTGCACGGAGAAGCAATTGCCATTGGCATCCAGATTGAAGCCGTTCTCAGTGCAGAAATTGGCTTGATGAACAAAAGTGAACTCGATGAAATTTTATCGAATATGATTGCTCTTTTCGGTAAGAACAAAATCGAAGAAAGCAGTATTGAAAATCTAATGCAATGGATGGAACATGACAAAAAAAACACTGGTGATAAAATAAATTTCAGCCTGCTCAATGGTCTCGGAGTTGCAAGATTTAATGTCGAACTAAACAAGGAACAAATAATAGAAGGCATTAAAATCTATAATCGAATGCTCGAAATGATTTGAAATAAATAAATCAAGTTCGGGGAAAATTAAAATTCACTTTCATAGAATGACATTTATACTTGGAAATCAGACAATAAAACAATTATGAAAAACAGGTCAAAAATCACTAAATTTACTACCATTATGAAATTCATCTTTGTCATATTGTTTTTCGGTATAATTCTTTCATGCAATCAACATTTAAATTCAAATGCAATGGAAAAGTCAAATCAATACAAAATTCACAAATCGCCCGAAGAATGGAAAAATGAACTTTCTCCCGAACAGTACATGGTGCTGAGAGAAGCCGCCACAGAAAGCCCCGGAACGGGCAAATATTATATGCATTTTGAAGAGGGCATTTACAAATGCGCTGGTTGTGGTGAACCGCTTTTTTCGTCCGAATCTAAATTCAATAGCAATTGCGGTTGGCCTAGTTTTGACCAAGAAATCGTAGAAGGAAAAATCATTGAAAAAACAGATACTTCACATGGAATGATTCGCACAGAAATCCTTTGTAGCAAATGTGGTGGACATCTTGGTCATGTCTTCGATGACGGCCCCACCCAAACAGGACTTAGATATTGTGTGAATTCGGTTTCTCTGAATTTCGCAGCCGATGATGATAAGTAAATAGTTTGCTTTACTTTTGCTTGATGATTTTCAGTCAAAAAATTTTCAGATTAGCCATCAGCCTTTGTGCAATTACACTGCTTTTGTTCTTTTTGCTGCTGTTCTTGTTTTCAACACAGGGGAAAATCACTGAAGCACAATATTTTAACTATTCGGTTCTCCTCAGTTGTTTCGCACTGCCACTGCTCTATTCTTTCTTTGGGTTCTATAGTGTTTATACAGAAGCCAGACAACGAGCCCTCGGTTTTCGGAACATCTGGAGGTTGGTTTTTCTGCCTATGTTTATCGGTGGTTTGCTTAGTCTATCTGTGATTTTTATATTTTTCAACACCACTGGCAAATGGGCCGAAGACAGTCTGCAACGAGGCTGGTATGAACTGATGACAGAAAATCCGAATCCAGAATTCATGGAAAAAAACGGTGAGCTGCTAAGGGCAATGACAGATTTGAATACAAATATGTTCAGCTGGAAAGTTTTCTTCCTCTCATTTTCAGCCATACTCTTTTTTTACTTTTTGATTTCCACTATCTTCGCAATATTCTTAAAAAACAGAAGACTCTGATGAATTTGTCCATAGTCATCCCATTGCTCAACGAGCAGGATTCAATTGAAGAATTGTTTCACAGAATCAAAACGGTTTGCATTGAACATGATTTTGATTTTGAAACAATTTTTATAGATGATGGAAGCACAGACGATTCATGGAAAGTCATCGAATTTATTGCGGAAGTCAACCCTGAAATCAAAGCCATACGGTTCAGAAAAAACTATGGCAAGTCCCAAGCACTGATGGCCGCCTTTGCTTCAGCCAACGGTGATGTTATCATCACCATGGATGCCGATTTGCAGGATTTTCCAGAGGAAATACCGGAAATGTACAAACTGCTCAAAAACCGAAGAGCCGACATCGTTTCGGGTTGGAAACAAAACCGACAAGACCCTAAACTCAGCAAAAATCTGCCCTCAAAACTTTTCAACGCAGTGGCCCGAAAAGTATCGGGTCTAAAACTCCACGATTTTAACTGTGGATTAAAAGCCTATCGATCGCAGGTCGCAAAAGAGTTGGAACTCCACGGCGACATGCACCGATACATTCCGGTCTTGGCAAAAAACATGGGATTTGGAAATATTATTGAAAAAAAAGTGAGGCACCAAGCCCGCAAACACGGCAAATCAAAATACGGCAGCCGTAGGTTTGTCAATGGTTTTCTGGATTTGGTCACGCTGTGGTTCATCTCCAAATTCGGCAACAAACCCATGCATCTTTTTGGAGCCATTGGCACACTGATGTTCATCATCGGTTTTGTGGCGGCGGTTTACTTGGGATTAGACAAACTCTACAAAGTTTATATCATTGAAAAAGACGCCAGACTGATTACCGAAAACCCGTTTTTCTTTATTTCACTGGTCGCTATGATTTTGGGAACCCAACTCTTTCTGGCAGGTTTTTTGGGTGAAATCCTGGTCAGGTCAAAAGTAAAAAAGAACGAATTCGAAGTCAGTGAAAGCCTAAATCTCCATCCAAAAATCAAATTATGAAGAAAACAATCTCACTGTTGTTCGTTTGTTTCACTATAATGTCCTGCAACTCAGGAATTGAGGGCGAAGGAGCTGCCACCGCTGAACATGAAATGGCGGTCGATATTTTTCAAAACCTAATAGTGAACTGTCACTGCGATTTGAATCTCATTCCGGCTGAAAATACCAAAGTCGTGGTGGAATCGCACCAAAATCTGATTGACAACCTGAACATCAAATCAAAAAACAAATCTCTGGAAATCACCGAAAACACCAAAGTTGGAAAATTCAGTTTGTACAATGTTAATGTTTATTTCAATCCTGAACTGACCAAAATCGAACTGAAAAATCAAACCAGAATGAAAATTTCTGGCACCCTCAAAGCAGATGAAATACTCATAAAACTCGCTGACAACACAATGCTCGACAAGAGTTTCGTTGATATCCGGGAAATGAAAATCCAACAGTCAGGCAACAGTAGGAGCCATTTCAGCGGAACCGTCATCGACCTTATGGTAGAAACTTCTGACAATGCCAATGCCGAACTCGAAGAGCTGCAAGCCGTGAGCGTGAATTTTAAAACTTACGACAATTCCATGCTTTCAATCTATCCAATGAAAGAAATGAACGGCAGGGCAAATGACAATTCCATCGTCAGATACAAGGGAGACCCCGTCAAAGACAATACCACCAAGGACAGAGCAGTAATCGAGAAAAAATAAATTTTTATCATGAGTAATATAATTGAAAGGGCCAAACTTTGGCTAAGTGATGAATATGATCAAAAAACCAGAGCGGAAGTGCAGAGAATGATGGATGAAGATCTGCCGCTTCTCGAAGAATCATTTTACAAAGACCTTGAATTCGGCACAGGCGGCATGAGAGGCATCATGGGTTCAGGCACAAACAGAATCAATAAATACACTCTTGGCGCATCCACTCAAGGCCTGGCCAACTATCTGAAAAAACAATTCCCAAACAAACAAAAATCTGTGGCCATCGCTTATGATGTCCGAAACAATTCCGATGTTTTTGCAAAAATTGTTGCAGATATTCTCACTGCCAATGACATTGTCGTTTATTTGTTCGAAAGCTTCAGACCCACACCCGAACTCTCTTTTACGGTTCGCCATCTGTCCTGCGATGCCGGAATCGTACTGACGGCTTCTCACAATCCTCCCGAATACAACGGCTACAAAGTTTATTGGAACGATGGGGCCCAAATTGTTCCACCACACGATACCGCCATCATTGCTGAAGTCCAGAAAGTTTCTCCCTCCGACATTCAGTTCAGCGGAAACCCCAACCTAATCAAAACCATTGGACAAGAAGTGGACAAAGCTTTCATAAACGACTGTGTCAATCACATCGGTTTTACCAATAAAGGCAAAGAAGATTTGAAAATCGTATTTACTCCCATCCACGGCACTTCGATTGCAATTATGCCGGAAGCCTTTGAAAAAGCTGGATTCACTCAGGTTCACATCGTTCAAGAACAAGCAATTCCCAGCGGAATGTTCCCTAGCGTGAAATCACCCAATCCCGAAGAGCCTGAAGCACTCAAAATGGCATTAAAACTTGCAGATGAAATTGATGCAGACATCGTAATTGGCACCGATCCTGATGCAGATAGATTAGGAGTGGCGGTACGAGATCTAAGCGGAAATATGATTTTGCTAAACGGAAATCAAACCAACACCGTACTCATTGATTATCTGCTTCAACAAAGACAAAATGACGGCATGGACGGCACCGAATTCATCGGCTCCACCATCGTGACCTCAGATATCTTCTTTGAATTGGCGGCACACTACAATGTAGAATGTAAAACCGGTCTTACAGGCTTCAAATGGATTGCCGACATGATTAGAAAAGCCGAAGGCAAACAAACCTTTGTAGGTGGAGGTGAAGAAAGTTTCGGATTTATGGTCGGTGATTTTGTGCGTGACAAAGATTCGGTGACTTCTACACTGCTCGCCTGCGAAATCGCAGCCAATGCCAAGGCCAACAGCAGTAGTTTCTATGAAGAACTCATTAGGATTTACACCAAAACCTCGCATTATTATGAAGATTTGGTGTCCATTGTCAGAAAAGGAAAAGACGGTGCAGCCGAAATCAAACAGATGATGGACAATTTCAGACAAAATCCTCCAAAAGAACTGGACGGTTCCAAAATTATCCGCATCAACGACTATCAGTCATCGACTTCAAAAGATATCCTCAGTGGTGAAATTTCGACCATCAACATTCCCCAATCAAATGTGTTGATTTTTTATTCCGAAGACGGAACCAAAGTCTGTGCAAGACCTTCGGGCACGGAGCCAAAAATTAAATTCTATTTTTCGGTCAAGAGAAAACTGGATGAATTTTCGGATTTTATGGCCTCACAAAACGAACTGAGATTAAAAATTGAGAGACTAAAAAATGAATTCAAATAAACCTCAATGAAGATTTTAGCCTATCCTCTTTCTATAATTTTCTATCTGGTTTTCGGATTGATTTTGGTCATATTTCATGTCATTCAATGGCTGGCCTACAATCTGGGCGGCTATCATGCACATCACAAAGCAGTAAAAGCAATGGACTGGTCGATTTTTCAAAGCACAAGAATTTTGGGTACTTCGTATCATTTTTCAGGCAGAGAAAAAATTCCGAAAGCTGTGCCACTCATCTTTGTCAGCAACCACCAGAGTATGTTTGACATTCCACCACTGGAATGGTACCTGAGCAGTTTTCATCCAAAATTCATCAGCAAAATTGAATTGGGAAAAGGAATCCCAAGTGTTTCTTATAATCTGAAGAAAGGAGGTTCTGTACTCATCGACAGAAGTGATTCAAAACAAGCGCTTTCGGAAATAAAAAAACTAGCTAAATACATTGAAATACACCACCGATCAGCCATTCTATTTCCGGAAGGAACGAGGAGCCGCAACGGAAAATTGAAGAGATTTCACGAAAACGGACTCAAAGTACTGACCAAATATTCACCCAATGCAATCATTGTCCCAATAACCATCAACAATTCCTGGGAACTACTCAAATACGGCAGTTTTCCACTGTCTCTGGGGACAAAATTCAAACTTGAGATTCATGAACCGATTTCAACCAAAGGAATGACATCAGAAGAACTGATTGAAAATGTAAGGGCTGTGATTTTATCGGGTTTGAATAATCAGTAAGAAACCAAAACAATATGATATAAATTGGCAAGAAACAACAGCAAACGGCAGACAATTTGATGACAAAACAAGGTGAAATATTTAATGATTTAATAACTTATAGCACAACAAATAACACACAAACATGAATTTAACAGCGTACTTTGACCAAGCATTGAATTACAACGATTATCTGAAAAAAATAGAACAACAATTACTTGAATTAGAAAATGGCGATGACCCGTATGATTACGCTCAGTACTATTCCATCAATCTGAAAAGAATCGACCGGCTGAACAAGAATCATGAATTGAGTGATAAGCAAATCGATAAATTATCCAAAATCAAAACCGATTTCAGACTACTTACCATCAGCGAAGGATGGTGTGGAGACGCGGCACAGATAGTTCCTGTTGTAGAAAAAATTGCAAATGCAATGGCTGTTGAACATCGGATTGTGTTCAGAGACGAACAGCCCGAACTGATGGATGCCTTTCTGACCAACGGAAGCAGATCCATACCCATCATCATTGGCCTGAATGAAAATGGAGAAGAAATTTTTAGATTTGGTCCCAGACCCGTAGAAGCCATGGAGTTACTGAAAAAAGCAAAAGAGAATCCGGAAGGATATGATGCTGACCAATTCCACAAAGACCTGCAAGTTTGGTACAACAAAGACAAAGGAAATTCAATCTTTGACGAATTATATGAACTAATTACAAAATAACTCAATTATGAAAATCAACACCGGTTATGTGATCAGCGGTGCAGCCATAATTGTCCTTGGGCTTGCGTTTTTCACACCGCTGGGTAAACAATTCAGTTACAAAGTCAATGATGTCACCCTCACCGGAGCCAGCAAAGAATTGCCCAATAGGGAGTTCAGTCTGAATGACAAGGACATGGAAATTGAACTGAAAGGCTACAACGGCACTGCAGATGCCAATCTGGCAGATTTCAGAGGAAAAGTGGTATTTCTGAATTTCTGGGGCAGTTGGTGTCCACCTTGTGTGGAAGAAATGCCGTCGATTCAGAAATTGTATGAAGACAAAGGAGACCAAATCGCTGTGGTTTTGATTACACTCAACGACAAACCCGAAAAATTTGTCCCCTTTTTGGTTGATAACCAATACACCATGCCGGTTTATGAAGCAGTAGGTCTTCTCCCAAAGGCGATACGACCCAACTCTTTCCCTACCACCTATATTATTGATAAAAACGGTGAGGTGGTAAGCAAAGAAATCCAATCCAAAGACTGGAGTCATCCAGATGTATATCGTATTTTAGACGAGCTAAATTACTGATTTCATAGTTATTACAAATTTTAACAAGACTTTTAAAGACTTGGAATGTTTTTTGACTTTTTATGAACCATAATTTTTAGAATTCAGCAAATTGAAAAGAACTAAATTAATTGGTCTGGCAGGTATAGCCGCAGCAAAATCCAAAAATGCTGATTTGTCATTGATTCAATCACTGAAAGTCTTTGTAAGAATGATAATCAACACGCTCAGAGGTAAATATTCACCCAAAACCATCAACCTTCTGATTGGAACAATCGTGCTGATGTATGTGATTTCACCTCTGGATTTCATACCAGGGATTATCTTTGACGATGCAGCCATCGTTTTCTTTGCACTTAAGTATTTTCAAAAAGAACTCAAACGCTTCTTGGAATGGGAAAAAGCCCAAAAAATAAAGCCTATTGAGACGACTGCAAGAATCGTAAATGACTGACAACAAAAAACATCTAATAATTATCACAGGTCCAACAGCCATTGGCAAAACAGGACTTTCCATTTTTTTGGCCAAACAACTCAATACCGAAATTGTTTCTTTTGATTCCAGACAGTTTTATAAGGAAATGAAAATCGGGACGGCCGCTCCAACTACTGAAGAACTCGCCGAAGTAAGCCACCATTTTATCGGGAATTTGAGTATCCATGAACATTATACCGTCGGTGATTTTGAAAAAGATGCAATCAAAAAATTGAACGAATTGTTTCAAAAATACGACAACATAGTGATGGTCGGTGGATCAGGTATGTTTGAAAAAGCAGTCACCAAAGGTCTGGACGAATTCCCCAAAGTCGATGATAAAATTCGCCAAAATCTAAATCGAAAACTTGAAAATCAGGGAATTGTATCGCTGCAAAAAGAATTGCTTCAGACCGACCCTGATTACTACCGACAAGTGGATTTGAACAATCCGGTGCGAATCATTCGTGCATTGGAAATATACCGCGGTACCGGAAAACCATTTTCTTCCTTTCGCAAAAATCAATCCGTGCAAAGGAACTTCAACTGCATCAAAATAGGTTTGAAACTCCCAAGAGAAGAAATTTATGATAGAATCAACCGCCGCGTTGAACTGATGATGGAGACCGGGCTGTTGGAAGAAGCCAAATCACTTTATCCCTTCAAACAACTGAATAGCCTGCAAACCGTTGGTTACAAAGAATTGTTTGAGTTTATGGACGGCAAAACCGATTTAGAAACCGCCGTTGAAGAAATCAAAAAAAACACAAGACGATACGCCAAACGACAACTCACTTGGTACCGAAAAGATCAGAATATCAAATGGTTCTCGCCTTTTGAGAAAGAAAAAATCTTGGAATTTATTTCTCTTTCATGTGATTAATCAATTCATTACTAAAATCTGAAATTTATTATGCATCTCTGATGCAGATGGAAACCGCCCGCAAACAAAACTTTTCCGAAGTTTGAAACCTTGGAAAAGTCATAGCTACAATAAAAAACTGATAAAATAGAAGGCATTGAACATTTACAGTTAGGTGATTCGCCCAATCTGCGAGAAATTTTATTCAATTAATAACAAGCTTAATTCCTAATCATCATCCGATTTTATTATTTTAGCACTTTAATAGAAAACTATGTAACTTTTAAAAGGAAAAACCGCCATCATCACGGGTGCAACGCGCGGTATCGGAAAAGGAATCGCCGAAGTTTTTGCCAAAAACGGCTGCAACATTGCCTTTACATTTGCTTCTTCGGTCGAAAAAGCCAAAATCTTGGAAGATGAATTAAATCAAACCGGAATCAAAGCCAAAGGTTATCAGTCCGATGCTTCTGATTTTGACGCTGCCCAAAAATTGGTGGACGATGTTTTGGAAGCATTCGGGCAAATCGACATTGTAATCAATAACGCCGGAATCACAAAGGACAATTTGCTCATGAGGATGAGCATTGAGGACTACGAAGAAGTGATTCGGGTGAACCTGAATTCGGCTTTCAACCTGACCAAAGCCGTTGTAAGACCAATGATGAAACAACGCAAAGGTTCCATCATCAACATGAGTTCCATCGTTGGACGAAAAGGCAACGCCGGACAAGCAAATTATGCCGCTTCCAAAGCCGGATTGATTGGCTTTTCTAAATCGGTTGCATTGGAATTGGGTTCAAGAAATATCCGTTGCAATGTCATCGCACCGGGATTCATAGAAACCGAAATGACCGATAAATTAGACCCAAAAGTGGTGGAAGAATGGAGAGCAACCATCCCACTGAAACGAGGCGGAACGCCGGAAGACATCGCAAATGCCTGCTTGTTCCTGGCTTCTGATTTGTCGGATTATATTACCGGGCAAGTCCTGAGTGTGGACGGCGAAATGTACACATAGATGTTGGATGTTGGAAGTTGGAAGTTAGTAGAAATTTACA
>JAQVKJ010000315.1 GCA_028694715.1 Weeksellaceae bacterium
TGTTCTTGAAATGCTCTCTCGGATTGACCTTCTGGGGATACTGAAATTTGATGTCCAAAATTCGCATGGACTGAATTCGATCCAAACCAAAAGTTCGGAATTCTTTTTTCTCAATGTTGTATGCATGCAAATACCACCGGTTCCTGAATTCCTTCAATAGATAAGGCTCAACCAAATGATTATCAACTAAATCGTTGTCAAATTTTTTGTAATTTAACTGAAGCTGAAAACGGTTTTGTGTTGCGTACAACAAACCGCTCAGGTGTTCGGTTCCCATTGGTTTTCGGGTAGAGAATTCCACGAAATCAGAGAGTCTCTTGTCCATCTTGAGCATTTGAAAAACATCCATTACCTCAAATAGTCTTTTACTGTATTCATTCTGAAAATCTTCATTGATGAAATATACCTTTTGCGAACGGTCAAATTTAATGTCGATGTGGTGAAGAGACCTGATTTCGTTTAAATCCCTTTGAAAGGTTCTTTTGGAGATTTCAAAATTCATTTCATGCAAATCAGATTCCAGTGACAAGCGGTCCATGATTTCTTCAAACGATGAAGCTTTCGCCCTTAGCTTACTGATAATGATTCCGTGTCGTGTGAGAGATTCTTGTACAGTCATACATGCAATTTTTTCCAAATATAACAAGTTCAAGAGTCAAAGATTGTCGTTTTGAAGAAAAAAAAATCCATTTCAGAATCAAAGAAACAAATAATCACAACAATCCAAAACCATGAAATTGGATAAGATTTTGTTGCTTTGATAAGCTTCTCAACTTGTTCCAAGATACATTACTATTTTAGTAGAACTGAATTATTTTAATTCACTGATTTCATAAAATCCTCATAACCGAAGTAAACACTTTCGGATTTCCTATTTTCTTTGGCCAAACTGATTCTGAGTGCTTTCATTCCTGTAACACCTTGAAAATCTTCAACATCCAAGTATTCTATTTTCTTATCTAACAGTTTTTTGCTTTGTAGAAATTTAATGTATCTGAGGTACTCTTTTTCTTCGGACATATTGGTATAAATGATTGCAATTTTACCAGGTTCGGTGATTCTGTCCGGACTGTTTTTGATATGCGATTTGTCAATTCTTTTTTTAACCACCTCATACTGCGCATTGTATGCTCCATCCACATCGAATCTTTTTTCATCCATTCTGAAACGGATAGAAAACGGTTGGTTGAAAACCAGAATCAAAGAGGCGACTTCGAGTTGAACTGGCAGTTTGGCCTTGATTTTACGGTGTTCGTATAGCATTTCGCAAATCACTTGTAATTGCCATAATCTCAGATTCTGAAGAAAGATATTGTCGTATTTTTTATCTGGTGCAATGGATGCACCGATATACATGGTGTGTTCCACACCGTCGGTTTTGAATCTCTCAAAGTAATGCGGGAAAACTTCTTGAATTTCTGACTGTCGTTTGTCGAGAATCAATGACAATCTTTTGTTGATAAGATGGACCGAATCATCAAATTTTTTGAGTGCATGATAATACCTGCCGCTGAACGGATCGAGCGTTTTCAAGTATTCGGCTACGGCTCCATCTTCGCCATTATAAATCGACTGATTGGTCAGAATCGGATGGATTTCTTCGGAGATGAAATTTTGGATTTCAGCTTCGGTACCAGCTTCAAAATTTTTATTGAGTAGATTAAGTTTTTCATTCAGTTCAAATTTTTTTTGCTCCAGCAATTCAATCCCGGTTTTTGAACCTAAATCATCCAGCGCCTTGAGCAGAAGTCCAATTTGAGATTCAAAATCGGATTTGATACTTTGGTTTCTGTTTTCCGACGAATTCCTGATGTCAACTTGGCCATATAGCGCAACCACATCCTGAAAAGTGATTTCTCTGAAATTGTATTCACTTTGTGTACTTTTCAGGTAATTCTCGGCTTCTTTTTCAAATTTCCATGCAACACTCTCGTGCAGTCGTGTGTATTCCTTCTGTATGATAGAGCTTTTTAGATTCGAAAAATCAGTCAGTCCCTGACCCAAACGGTCAATCAAGAATGAATAAAGCAAGTTGATTCTGTAGAATGCCATTGAACTAAAAGCCAGTTTGTGGACTGATGCCAGCTCTGCAATTCCAAGAAATTCATTGCCTTTTTTGAGTGGAATCAAAGCACAACTGTTGTATCCAGAGTTTTTCAAACCATTGATAGCCACATCATTGGGATGCTTTTTCAGAAATTTTGGAATGTCTGAAATAATCAGTGCCTGATTTTCATCAATTCGTTCCTTCAAAAGCGAGTTACTAATTTTAAAACCTCTTTGTTTTGAGATATAATTTTTTAGCAACAGACTTTCTGTAAACAGATTATAAAAACCGTGAGCAATGGTTTCTGTGGTCGAATTGTAGTCAGAAATGCCGACATCCAGTGAATCAACATTGAAAATTGATTTGAGCGATTCATTTTCGGAATACTCCGAAATGGCAGTCGAAAGGGTGCGGCTCGACAATTTCTGCTTGAGATTGGTAAAGGCGGTTTCTACCGTGGTATCGTACATATTCATGATTCCAAAACCTCTGATGATCCATGAATCAGGTGGAAATTTTTGTCTCCAAAGATCAATGTCAGAAAGATTGTCAAGCAATTGATTGATGTCATCAGGACTGAGTTCAACAGCTTTTTTGGTGGGAATGACTTCCAGAAAATCA
>JAQVKJ010000316.1 GCA_028694715.1 Weeksellaceae bacterium
ACCTGGGTGTCATTCATCGCTTTTGGCCTTCCACCGATGCGTCCTCTGGCCCTGGCAGCTAATAAGCCTGCCATTGTTCGTTCTCGGATAATGTCCCGCTCGAATTCAGCCAATGCGCCGAAGAGAGGAAAGGTGAGTTTGCCTCCTGAGGAGGAAGTGTCGATGTTTTCTCGGATGGATTTGAAGAACACGCCTTTTTGGTGGAGCTGATTGACAACGTCAATCAAATGCTTCAATGATCGTGCCAGCCGGTCCAGCTTCCAGACGACCAATGTATCGCCTGGCCTTAGATAACGCGTTGCATTGTCCAATCCAACTCGATCTGATCTAGCGCCAGATGCGATGTCCTGGTAAATCTGGTCGCATCCGGCCATTGTTAGTGCATCGAGCTGCAGATCCAACTTTTGATCGTCTGTTGAGACACGTGCGTAGCCGATGTTCATAAGAACTCCTGTTGTTAGGGATTCATGTTCGGAGTTCTTATACCAAGGAATGTAGAAATTTAATGGTTAGGCTGCTCTATAAGGTAAGATATACTTTCCCTTTGCATTTTTTATCATCCTACCTTTTACTCTCGAAATTACACTCTTCCAACCTGTTCAGGATTGGTTGCCAATGGCTTCGCAGACATTGGTTATATTTAAACAAATTAATTAGTGTAAATGAATGGAATTCATAAATAATCACCATAATTTCGTCAAAATAATAAAAGGGTTTTGCTTTTTTAAAAATATCCATTAATTTTAAATAAGGGACACGACGCTGCTCATTCTCCGTGGGGGAGAAAAGAAGGTTGTGTTTCATGGGATTTCTCGGGGTGTCACTGATTCAATATTGTAACCACCACAACAATGTTGCGGCCGCCCTGGGGTGTGATCTCTAATTGTTTCAGCTAACCTGATTAATTCATAAACAAAGGAAAAAAACAAAAAACAGAATTAATTTACTAAATATTTTTCGATTTTGGCATCTTATTCAATACCTCTCTCTGCTATAAAGACAAAATATACTTTTTGAACAGTTTCTCACTTTAAACCGGTCGTACGTTTCCCATGGTTTTGAGAAATTTATCAAATTGTTTACAGCACGGACAGAGCATGATCCCAACCTTATGGTGATGCACAAGAGAGATAAACTTTATAGAACAATGATTTTTCCGGATAGCCGCTCGCCAGATGTATTTTGATTCTTGTTTTCAAATCGATAATCCGTGCACCGACTTTTAACAATTTGATTCTGATTGTATCGAATTGTGCTTTTTCCAGATCCGTATGCTTGAGGCATTTTTCTCGGAAATCATGCAACAGGATATAAGCCATGCTGTGCAAAAAGAGTCTGAATTGATTGGCTTCGAAACGATTACAAGAAGTTCGATCTGAATAGAGATGGTTCTTGATTTCTTTGATCATCAACTCCATTGCACCACGGCCACAGTAGGCTTGTTCATAAACAAAGGTTCTGTGTGCTGATTCCAGATTGGTGACAATAAATCGAATATTGGATCCTTTTTCATTGTACTCGGCTTTAACGATAACCCGGCGAGATTCTTTCCATGACTTGGCTTTGTAGCGGAATTCATTATAAATTTTAACTGGCGTTTTTGATGTCTCAAACAGTTCTTTGGCTTTTTCAGCAAGAGATTGGGCCTTTTTCAGCAGAGTTTTGTTTCCATTTAAGCCCAGTACAAACTTGATATTATGCTCGTCACAGAAATCATGCACTTCCGGTGCGCTATAGTGTGAATCACCTCGAAACAGGATTTGTGTCTGAGGCCAGGCCATTTTGATTCGTTTGCAGACTCTGGAAAGGATCATTGCTATTTCATCACCTTTCGGTCTTTTGCCGGGTCTGAGGATGGATGTGATCAATTTGCCGCTAGTACCCTCAAATATGTGCATGGGCTGGTAACAGTAGCAATCGTAATAGGCATTGAAAAAACTCAGTTGTTGCGATCCATAGGTTGGATCATCTGTGTCGTCGATATCGATTAGTATTGCTTCCGGCGGTTTGGCATAAGAATCGAGAAAAGAGTCGACAAGAGATTGTGCGATGCGATACAAATCGGTTCTTGATGGCGCATTTTCAAATCGGCTGATTGTCGGTTGGCTGGCCAGGAAATTTTCTGAATCCGGAAATTCATCACAGCAGATTTTTAAGGCACCGTCTTTTCGAAGTTCATTGCTGTCATTGGCATCTTGATAGCCACAGGCGATTTGAAAAACACGTTGGGTTAAAAGTTGAGTGATTTTGTGTTTTACATATCCTGGATGTCTTTTATCGGTCAGACTGCAAGCGACCCGCGCAATCAGTTGGATTCGGTTTTCAATTTCTCTCAAAAAAAGAATGCCCGCATCAGAGGTAATCTGACCGCCTTGAAAATCAACCTGGACTTTTTTATGAAAAAGTTCTTTAAAAAGCATCAATTGGTTCGTATATTCAGTCATAGCTGTTTCTCTAATTTAGTTTTGGTTTATACTGACCGTCAAATCAATATAAATCAAAAACTTGTTAGACGAAACAGCTTTTTTATGAATAATGCAGGCTAGACGGTGTGACTATTACTTTTGGACCTATCATCGGTCCTGAAAATATTTCAGAACAGGAAGCTATAATTGATGGATTTTATATTGGTCAGTTAATCGGTTTTAACCCGACTTTACCAACTG
>JAQVKJ010000317.1 GCA_028694715.1 Weeksellaceae bacterium
AATCAGACTCATATCACAAGGTTTCCAAAAATTTTCAAAAAATTTAGTACTTTGTATTGCATAATACTATCTTTTGTCCATATATTTGCATTACCAATTGACAAATGAAATGGATATCGAAAAAACAAAAACACAAATGAGAAAGGGAATACTCGAGTTTTGTATCCTGAGTATCATCAAAAGAATGGGCGACGCCTACGCCTCAGATATCATCGAAGAACTAAAAAATACTGAGATGATTGTGGTAGAAGGCACCCTGTATCCGTTGCTCACCCGGCTCAAAAATGACGGCCTTCTCAATTACCGTTGGGAAGAATCAACTTCGGGACCGCCACGGAAATACTTTACCCTCACAGAAGAAGGAACCGTTTTTCTGGATGAATTAAAGAAAAGTTGGGTGAACTTAAAAAATGCAGTCAATCAATTAACCAAAGAAAACAACGAACAATGGACAAGACAATAGCAATCAGTCTGGGCGGATATTCATTCATTGTGGATGACGCTGCCTATTTGAAACTCAAACAATACCTGGACGACATTCGTCGTTCGCTCAACGGGATGCAAGGTGTGGACGATGTGATTTCTGACATAGAAATCAGAATTGCAGAACTTTTTAAACAAAGAATGGGCAACCGAGAAGTCGTGGGACTGAACGATGTGGAACACATCATTGAGGTGATGGGAACACCCGAACAATATGCCAACGAGGACGAAACTCAATCCGGTGATAAAAGCACAGGACATCATTCAACTTCCAACACAGCAAGCAGAAAAAAACTCTACAGAGACCCCGACGACAAAGTCCTGGGTGGAGTGCTGTCCGGCATTGCACACTACATCGGAATTGAAACTTGGATCACCAGACTGATTTGGATACTGCTGTTCTTTGCCGATATACCACTTACCGGAACCAGCTTTACCATCGTTTCTTACATCATTTTGTGGATCATACTGCCCAAAGCCGAAACCGCATCTCAGAAATACGAAATGTTTGGTGAAGCAGGTAACATCGCATCCATCAAGAGAAGCGCGGGCAGTGAAACGACCAAAGGCAAAAGAAATCATTCGGATACCTTTGCAGATGCACTCAAAATTTTCGGAAAAATCATATTGATTTTCATCGGCTTTGTATTGATATGCATCGGATTGTCATTAGTAATTGGCTCCATCGCATTCATTTCGACAGTGGGCGATGTACCCGTACAATTCTTCGGCCGAATCCTCGACTTCCCTTGGCAGGATACGCTCGCCAAAGTCCTGGTGGTCATACTTTGCGGCGTTCCCGGAGTGCTGTTCACTTACCTGGGCGCAAGATTGATTTCCAACAGAGTCAAAGTCAACCGAACCATGGTTTTCAGCCTGAGCGCACTTTGGTTCATTGCACTTCTCGGCATCATCGTACTCGGTTTGTCAACCGTCAAAAGTTTTTCCAGAAAAGCCGAATTTACAGAGCGAAAAGCCTATACAATCCCCAATGACACACTGAAACTGAGTTTCAACAATTACCGAGAAATGGGCAAGAAAAAAGTCAACTGGAGTTTTGATTTCGACACCGATTTCTTTGCACAAGTGGACGGAAAATTATTCAAAAACATTGACAGCAATGTTGAAATCAGACAGTCATCAACTGACCAGATTTTTGTAGATGTACTCTATTATTCAAAAGGTTCAAGCATAGACGATGCAAGACTGAACGCCGAACAAATCCAATACAATTATGCGATGAACACCAGTGGAGAACTATTGCTGAACAATTACTTGGAACTGCCCGACAATACCAAATTCAGAAACCAAGAAGTATCGGTCATTGTGTATGTCCCAGAAGGCAAAGTGATTCACTCCACCAATGTGAAAAACCTGATTTTTATGGACGAAGATTTAAATACCAAAAATTATAAACGAGGAACCAACAAATTTTATAAATTTGTGAACTGGACAGTGGAATGTCTGAATTGCCCCGAAAACTCGGATGAAAACGTGTTTGATGAGGACGATGACCAAGAAAATATAGACATAGCCCCAGGAAGAATTAGAATCCAAGACGGTGAAGATCAAATAGAAATTAACAAAAACAAAATCAAAATTTCAGATGGTACAGATACTATTAACATTGGCACTACTGGTAATTAATTTTATTATCAATCTGATGAATTGACCTCTTACTCATTTTTTTGAGAAGCAACAAACCGGTGTGAAAATACCGGTTTTTTTTGTGGTCCAATTTAACCAATCAAAAGCAGAAGTCGAACAACCCAATGACAATCCTCGTCCGATTCACACATCAACTACTTAATTATTAAACTTGAAAAGGTGAAAGTTGACATGGTGAAGTTTTGTATTTCACACCGTTTATCCCTTACAAAAAATCGTGCGTCCATTCCTCAGGAGAGGCAGTTTTTTCATCTTTTTTCCTTGCATTTCGGAACTGCAAACGGAAGTGATGATTTGTTTTCGCTCAGCTTTCCTTAGTTTTTCTGAGAATTTCTCGTTTGTTAAATCAAGGAACCTTGCTGTCAATCACTGCCAAAAACCACATTTCAATATTTTGAATTGCTTTTTTAGAAATCTCTGCGGCCGAAAGTTTATCTTTGTGTTCTATGAAAAAATTCATCGGTCGCCTTTTTTTTAAAATCCTCGGATGGAAATTCGATGTCACCGTTCC
>JAQVKJ010000318.1 GCA_028694715.1 Weeksellaceae bacterium
ACAGGATTTTCTGGATGCAGTGGACAGAATCATTGGTGGACTGGAAAAGAAAGGAAAACTAATCAAACCCAAGGAAAAACTAAGGATTGCATACCACGAAGCCGGGCATGCCACAGTCAGCTGGCTACTGCCTCATGCAGCTCCGTTAGTGAAAGTAACCATTGTTCCGAGAGGGAAATCATTGGGAGCTGCTTGGTACCTGCCCGAAGAAAGGCAAATTACCACCACCGAACAAATGCTGGATGAAATAGCGGCCACCATGGGTGGAAGGGCTTCAGAAAAAGTGGTGTTTGGCGATATATCGACCGGAGCACTTAGCGACTTGGAAAGAGTGACCAAACAAGCAACTGCCATGGTGAGCATCTATGGGCTGAACGACAAAATTGGGAACATCTCCTTTTACGATTCCACCGGTCAAACCGACTACGGATTCAACAAACCATACAGTGAAGAAACAGCAAAAATTATTGACGAAGAGATATCAAAAATCATTGAAACACAATACCAACGAGCCCAAGATTTATTAACCAACCACAGAACTCAACTCGATCAGCTTGCCAACAAACTGCTCGAAAAAGAAGTGATTTTCAGAGATGATTTGGTCGAAATATTCGGTGAACGAGAATTTGAGGATGACACCAATATTGAACCTCCCGGGAATATCATCTCTCAGACAACTTCTTAAAGCTAAATTAATAAATTGCAAATTGGTTAATTAAGATGATGATAAATTAACACAACAATCAAAAAGATTGATTTAATTTAACTAATTTCGCAAAATCTCATCAATAAATGAGTATGTGGAAGAAAATAAAACAGATTTTAGGCACACAGCCCACTACACAAGAAAAAGAGGCTGAGGAGCTTGAATTCATTACTTTCACCAAAAAAGACCCCATTGATGTTCAGTTCACAAAAAACTACATTGCCGGTGGCGGTATGTTTTTTTATTCAGAAAATGAACAAGAAGTCCTCAAAAATTTAAAGGATATCTTTGTCAATCAAAATGCTGAAGAAGTAATATGCTTTGACGAATACCTACAATCACTATTGAACAGATTGAGCATCAAACACTGCAAGAGTTTCAATAAAAACGCCGATTTTATTTTCATCAAATGCGAATATCTGGTGGCCTTTGATGGTTCCATTATGCTTTCATCACACAAAACAAAAGGCATGAATCAAGAAGAACTTCCAAGCAACATTGTCATCCACGCCTCGCCCAACCAATTTGTGGCCAATGTTAGCGAAGCATTGACAAAACTGAAAACCGCAAAGAAGGACAACATTCCTTCTAATATCACCTCCATCAGAGGGAAAAGCATGCACGATTTTCAGGTCACCAACAACCATAAAAACATTTATTTAATTTTAGCAGAAACAGTCAAATGAAAAATTTGTTGCCTCGGAGTATTTCAGGACTCATTTATGTTGGTATCATTCTGCTGGGAACTTCCGGAAACCCATGGCTTTTTGCCGGTCTCATGGCTTTGTTCATGTTTTTATGCCTGATTGAATTCATCAAAATCACCGGATTCACAAAACTACATATTGTAGCTGCCGTGCTGGTCTCTGGTGGTGTTTTTTATTATTTCTCCAAATATCTTTTTCAACAATTAAATGCTTTCCAACCTGAAACGCTGAGTTTTGCCGGCCCTGTACTCTTTCTGCTGGCATGTTTCACCATCATGTTTTCGACAGACGAACTAAAAATTGATTTCGGAAAAGCCACCATTGGCATTGCCTACATTGCGGTTCCCTTCTCGCTTGCACTGAGCCTTCCTCAAACCGGTTACGAACTTGGCAAAACTGTTATCAGCAATGAAATTCTTTACATTTTCATTCTGATTTGGATCAGTGATGTCATGGCTTTTGTAGTTGGGAGTTTGTGGGGAAAACATAAACTCGCACCCAAAATCTCCGAAGGCAAGACTTGGGAAGGGGTGGCAGGAGGAATGATTTTCACTCTATTGGCCGGATTTATGTTTCAAAAATATTTACTGCCGAACGAGCGGATGAATTGGATTGTCATTGGTGCGATTGTGGCAGTGTTTGCACCCATTGGAGATTTGGTGGAATCCAGATTGAAAAGATTTTTCGGTGTGAAAGACAGTGGAAAACTAATTCCGGGACACGGCGGTTTTCTGGACCGACTCGATAGTTTTATTTTTGTAATACCTATGGTATATTTGTATTTGTTGATAAATCAATTTATATGAAACTCCACAGAGAAGGTAAATTTATTTTGGCCGTTTCATTTCTCGCATTCTTAATCATTTGCTTGCTAAGTGCCTATTTTCTGAAATTCCATTGGGCATTGCTGATTATTTTACCACTGTGGATATTGTTTGGATTTTTCCTCTGGTTTTTCAGGAACCCCGACAGAAACGGAAATTTTCAGCCCAAAGATGTGGTAGCACCCGTTGATGGAAAAGTAGTGGTGCTGGAAGAAGTGGAGGAAAATGAATTCCTGAAATGCCGTTGCATTCAGCTATCGATTTTCATGTCACCGCTGAATGTACATGTCAACCGTTATCCGGTTTCCGGGAAAGTCATCTATACCAAATATCATCCCGGCAAATACCTTGTGGCATTTCATCCCAAATCATCTGAACTGAACGAACGAACTACCGTTGTAGTAGAAACCCTTGGT
>JAQVKJ010000319.1 GCA_028694715.1 Weeksellaceae bacterium
AAAAAAAACCATCATAAAAAAGAGTTCTAAAAAACACTTAATCCGCTGTTACATCACCCAACTTCATTTCCCAAACGGTTTTGGTCTTTGAACCGAATTGTTTTTCCTTGGGCTCAAAATTGATGGCTGATGCGCTTAAGCAATTTGCCGGGGAATTCGCAAATGGGACCCAACCTACCAAAACAAAAATTGAGAACGCAATGAAATTTGCTGAAAGAAAGTCCGATACCAAGGACGAAGATGTGAAAAGGATTTATGAATTACTGAAAACACTTTGATTGTTTTTGAAGAATCCCTGCTGCGAACAATTTTTCCGGCAGGGGTTTATGCGAAAGAAACAACCGGAACATTTCACTTAATTTTATCTAAATCAGATGTTTATTTGATTGCCAATGATGGTTTAGTTAATTTTTTGATTCTGTGAGGGTTTGGCAGATGAAGATGAAAAGGAAGGAAACTTTTGAGCTACCCAATCCCGTTGATTCTGATGAGTTGAAAGAATAAAAAAAAGAGCTCTTACAATCTTGTTATAGGTTTAGATTTAAAAAGCTCTTTCAATTCAGGTTGGTCGTGTTTTACAGTGCATAGACACTGTGTAAGGTTTGGTTGTATTTGGTGGCTAATTTCCGATTTATTTTTTTTTGTAGTCAACTTTTTTGGTATAGTAATAGGGTAGTTCGTGACAACTACCCATCGGGTAGTGCGTGGTTTCACACAAACTTCACAAAATGTTTGTACCAATACCGATTGAATTTAAAACAATTGACGAAGTTATTTTATGTATCAAATGTCTAAATCATTGTCAAGGCAAGGATACAAAAAATTGCAGTATTTTTTTAAGAATATTTGACAACTGAGTATTCACTCATCAAAAACTTAATTGAATTAAAGCAGTAAAAGCAAGGATATTACACTATTTTATATATTTTTGCGGGTGCAGAGTGAGGGTAGTATAGGTATTTAAGTTACTGCCTACTCAGTAAGCTGTTGTTTGTTAGTATATATTTTAATTTAAAATCAGGTGTATTCGTATAGAATTATACTTTTTTTGTTTCTCTTTAGTAATTTTGTCATGGCACAAACCGTTGAGCCTGATAAGCTTACAAAAGAGATTCAGGATTTGAACCGCAACAACCAACTGGAGCAATCCATCATTGTTCTCGAAAATATCATCAACAATCGAAAAAGCACTCATCTCGACCGGTATTATGCTTATCTTCTCAAATCATTGACTTACAAAAGGGTTTTTGATTATGCTTCAGCCCAAAAAAACTTAGAACTGGCATACGACGAAGGCATAAAATCCAACAAAAAGGAAGAAGTCAAAACCAGAATTGCCATAGAACTGTTGTTTGTAAATTTTGACCAACAACGGTATGACAACATTGACGATCAAATCAAAAAAATTGAAGCAATGGATTTATCGTTGGTGGACAGTACTACTCTGGCATTTTATTATAATGTTCTGGCTGCGTTAGATATGAAGAACAACAAATTTGATGAAGCCAGTAAAAAGCTGTTAGCAGGAATTTCACTCATAGAAAACCATGATCCGCAGCACCTGCCCGCTGTTTATATCAAGCAGATACAGCTGTCTCAGTACACAGACGACGAAGAGCTGGCATTGGAAGCTTTCAGAAAGGGGGTTCATTTTTCTGAGAAGTTTAGTTTGGACATATATAAAATGGAATTGTACCGACAGTTGAGTAGGTTTTATTTTCTACGCGAAAACTACAAAAATGCTTATCAACTGCTCGCCATCGTGGGTGATTTGATTGGCTCCTTCGAAGCACCTTCCAGAAGTGGAGAACTCAATGCTTTGGAGAGAAAAATTATGGAGAGTAGAAAGGACCTTGAACTCAGAAATGACCGCAACATACTGATTTTTATTTCTGTCCTTTCGGTGATATTGTTGATACTGATTGGTGTACTTTTTAAATTATACAGGGTAAATAAGCGGAGCAGAATGCAGGTAGAACTGGAGAATAAGAGAATCAGAAAAGAACTCGATATAATCAGTAAGGAGCTGAACGAAAGCAATCAAGGCAAAATTGATTTGTCAAAATTCAATCTGATCGAACGACAACTGGAAATCATAGAACTTATTAAAAAAGGAAAATCGAACAAAGAAATTGCAGCCCAACTCTTCATTTCAGAAAATACGGTCAAATACCATTTGAAAGTCATCTACAATTTGCTCGGAATCGATAACCGAGACAGCCTGAAATCCTGAACAGCTGCAAAATTTTGAATTTAGATGTAGGAATTATGAATTATAAATCAATTCTTTCCATTCAATACTTCAATACTTTCAAGCCAAAGAATCAGCTCTCTCACTTTCTTCTGGAAAATTAGAGCGTCTCCTTCAGCCATTTGTAAAACTCGGTGTGCCAAATGACTGAATTCTGAGGATTTAGCACCCAGTGATTTTCTTCAGGAAAGTACAACAATCTGCTTTTGAGTCCGTGAAGTTGTGCCGCCTGAAATGCTTCCAATCCTTGACCGATGGGTACCCGATAATCCTTTCCACCCTGAATAATCAGTATGGGGGTATCCCAATTGTTCACCATATTACTCGGGTCGAATTCGTTATAGGTTTTCATGGCAGCCGAATTGTCTTTTTCCCAGTATGCTCCACCTGCATCCC
>JAQVKJ010000320.1 GCA_028694715.1 Weeksellaceae bacterium
AACCAGATTTTATAAGTCATTTATTGTACATTGAAATATCTTGCAAATATACATCAAAAGGACATTTGTATGGTTGCTGAATTGGGGTTAGATCATGAATAAGTATTATCACAACAGTTAAAAGTCAATAAACAAAAAGCCCCGTCTATGATGACGGGGCTTTTTGTGTATTGACAAATAAAATTTTAATAATTCCACATATCAGCTTCTGACTGAAGGATGCTGTTTCTGATGTAATCGCTTTCCTCGAGCTGGCCCTTGGCATCACTTGGGATGTAGTCCTCTATGGGCGTTACCCCGTGAATGGTTTGGGCTTTGTACAAGACCGAGTTGAATCGCCGTGCATTGAGCATATCGTCGAAAGTCACGGTAGAAGATGAATTGTTGGGATTGAATACGGTATAATTGTTCAGCACTTCTCTTGCGTCCGGATACCAAATCCAAAACAGGTCAACAAAAGTACCGTCGTCAAACTGGGTTCCCAAAGCTTGTGCGTCGGGTCCCATGATACACAGTCCCAAAATACGGTATCTCATTTCTCCGAGTCGTCGGTCAATGTACCACATTCCTTTGATTTTCATCATCTCGATATCGTTTGAATTGACTTCAAAGTTAAAAATCAAGGCATCATCCGGCTCTTCTCCGGCATCAATCATATCAAAATAATACTGTTGAGTATCTTTTTTGGCTGTCCTTGCGACGATTTGCTCGTAAGTCATTCTGGTCGAAAAATACTCATCGTCATAAACTGCGGTAATTTTACCGGTTCTGACCCCGTCCACCAGTGCGTCGTACAAGGAGGCCGTTTCGTTAACGAATCCGTCTGAAGAACGATAGTAGGGCTGGTTCAGTCTTTCGTTGAAATCAACAACTTCCCAGACTATTTTTGACCAGATAATATCCTTGTCTTCTATAAATCCGTAGGCCAGTGGTTCTGCCAGTGTGCTAACGGTATCTCCGGCTTCGGTGACCATGGTCTTGGTTGCCCGCTGCTCTCTGAGTTCTTCAGGAGTTACTGCGTTCAATACATTTTGAGCCATGCTTACAGAAGCTATCAAACTCATTAATCCGAAAAAAAGACACTTCATAATATGATTTTATTAAATTTTATCTTACTTCAATTGTCACCGGAGATGCTTCTCCGCTACCGGCGGTCGAGTTGTATTTGATGTCAAATACCCCTACGATGTCACCCGGTCTTGCTTTGGTCAGTACACCCGCTGCTCCGGACATTTTGTTTCCGTTGACCAGTGCTGTAGGCTGACCCGGCACTTTCACTTTGAATGAAGTTACCTCACCAGTTACATCAAACAAGAAGTCAGGCCAATCGAGACGAACGGTTTGTCCTGCCAAGCCGTTGGCCGGAATCTGCAAGTTTGTTTTGTTGGCGATGTGCGCTCTTGCCGGTGGTACAGGTTTGATTCGGAAATCCATTGAACCTGAAACTACTTTTCCGGTAGATGTTTTTGCAGATGCAGTAAATTTAACGGTTCCGCTTCCTGCTCCCGGTTTATACATCCATTTGCCAGCTCCGCTTGGTCTTAGACCGGGTACAGATGCTGTCAGTGAAACAGGTCCGTCAGCACCATTCACAGTGGCTGTGATTGGGTTGTCCAAGTTTCGATAAACCACATTCATCTTATCAGCTGTAATCACAGCACCGCTTGGCACATCTGTAATGGTTTCGGCCACTACTTCATACTCATGGGTAAATGGAACTGGCTCAACGAATTGTCCGTCAGCTCCCATCCAGCTCATGGTACCGGTTAAAGTTTTGACACCTGATCCGGCAGTGTTGAGTTGGAAGTTGGCCTTTCCGTCCACCAATGGAATTTCTCCCATGCCGTCTATGATGACTTTGCCCTGAAGGTTGCTATCAAATGCACCGAACGCAATGCTGGCGTCAGCAGGTTTGTCTGAACGAACAAATGGCGGAGCCATTACAATCGGCTGATAGGCTCTCAACTCGATTTCCTCCTGCAATTTGTTTGACAGCAATGCTCTGACCAAGTTGCCTTCTTCGGTTCTGATGTCAGACTGAAGTTTGGTAAGGTTGGCCATTCCTGCCACCATGGGTTGCTCATAAAAATTATAGTTGAGCCATGATTTCTTACCTCTGTTGTCGGTATTGAATACATGCTCAATTCTTTCTTTGTCTCTTCCTTCAGAATAAATCCCTGCCATAAAAGCTCTATACGCCTCAACTGCATTGATGAGTTCGTTGCCTTTATCGGTGGGTTTGTCCTGTTCTTTGAACAATAGATTGGTGAAAACCTCGATGTTTGAAAGTGATGAATAATTGGTTTCTGCCACATCAACATCAGCTCCAAAAACAGGCAACTGATAGTTTTGTGCATCCATGATTTCTTGTTTGACAGCTTCCAAAATATTATATACTTTATCCGATTCAGATTTCACTTGATTGGCTCTTCCCAAAATGGCCGCGTAGGCAGAGTCGGTTTCTGCTTTGGTGGCGATATTTTGGTAAAAAGTTATATTGTTCTCATTGGTCAATTGGGATGAATCATCCAATGTTACGGTTATGTCTTCAAAAGATCTGAGAACCTGACGGTCGACATTCATGGCCATCATAGCGATGAACACGATGTACATCAGGTTAA
>JAQVKJ010000321.1 GCA_028694715.1 Weeksellaceae bacterium
GGTGGGATTGTGTGTATCTGTTGATAAGTTTTGTTTTCATCGATTGGGGTTGTTCAGTATCACAAGTGCGGCAATTACGCCAGGCACCCAACCAAGAAGGGTGAGTATGAACACGATGACCACAGAACCACAGCCTTTGTCATAAACTGCTAAGGGTGGAAAAATAATGGACAATATTACTCTGCCAATACTCACTTTAGAATTCAACTTTGAAATTGTAATTGTCGGGGTTTTCAAGCAAATCCGCCATGTCCACATCAACTGTCAGAGTCTTGCCGTCAGGGCTAATCTCAGCCTTCTTCAGCGTAGTGGATTTTACTTTTTTAGGAAAATGATACTCGAGCTTATAAGTGTACATTTTCATCATTTCTCTCACCGACAAACCCATAGAATCGAGTTCCTGAGAGTCAAAATCAACTTTGTCGTTCAGCACTTTTCTTTCAAAGCTGTCGTTGTCATATGAAAACTGCAGCATGGAACCGTATCCCGATTGGACGAATTCATCCGCAGATTTTTTGTCTTGCTGTTTGAGTAGTCTGTATGATTCATTGATGGTTTTCTGGTAATTATTGAAATCAGCTATACTCATTTCCTCATTGAACAACACAAACTTGGCTTCTTCTTCATCAATCAACATTCTGACTTTGGTTTTGTCCATCGATTTCCTGAACTGAATTTCGGCTTCCGAAACTTCATCCTCCGAACCGGGCAACATTCCAGTTTCTGCCAACGATACCACTGTATCCAATGGAAATTCTCCTGCCATTTTCATAGAATCAATTTTTTCTGGAGAAAGTGCTAAACCCAACATAGAAGAAAAATCGACTTCGGTTTGCTGCCGAATCATTCCGGATTCAGACAAATATACTCTCTCGGTAATCTGGCAGGACAACAGTCCAGACAAGAAAATTCCAAAAATCAGCTTTTTTACCATGATTATTTGTTTGGGGTAAAAGTAAACATATTATTGTTAATTCTCTTCATTGGACCCCAACTAAATCCGTTGATTTTGATTCTATAAATTTTTTTATTATTAACTTTAAAGAGTCAAATCTTAAATACACTCAAAAATGAAGAAACTACTATCTTTTTTAACAACAATTCTGCTCATGGGTTCTGCTGCAATTGCTCAAGAATACATAGCAGTGATTCAAAAACCTTATGTTCTGCTTCTAAATGCAGAAACAGGGATGATTGAAAACGAACAGTTCATCGACTTGGAGCCACAGGATACCGGCACACCAAAAGGTATCAGACAGGTAGAAGATGAAATTTGGATTACAGACCAAATCGATGATGTAATCTACCGTTACGATTTACAAGGAAATTTCATATCTCAGATTGAAGGAAATATGGACAATATCAAAGGTCTGGACATCATTGACGGCACCGAGGTCTGGGTAACCAATGCAAACAGCGGTAATGGAGCACCCGGAAATGCCATCATTAGATTGGATACGGATGGGAATTTTCTGGGTCATTTTTTGACGGACGGCAGGTCTTCATTTGATGTGCTGGATATCGGCAATGGGGAGGTCTTAATTTCTTACATCAGTGGAGGTTCGCCCATTGAGAAAAGGGACTATTCCGGGAATTTCCTGAGTTTTGTTGTCAGCCCCAATGTACTGAATTTCGCACAACAAATGTGGATTACACAGGATGGAAATTTATTGGTTTCCACATTTAGCGGAACAGCCGGAATTTATATTTTCAATTTAGAAACAGGAGAACAACTCGATTTCTGGTCACAATCTGGAGCCAGAGGGGTGATGGAAACCGGCGATGGAAACATTCTCTGGACCAGCAGCAGTGGTATTCATCTGCTAAACCGAGCTACAGGCAATAGCACCACACTCAAATCAGGTTCTGCACAATTCTTCGCACTGATCAATACCGAAGAAACAGCTTGTACAACGCCAACACTGAGCATTGACGGCCCAGAATCGGTTTGTGAGAACAGCACTGCAACGCTTATTGCAAACACAAATGGCGAAGAAGTATTCTGGTATGATTCAGAGCAATCAACCACCCCCATTTATAATGGTACTGAATTCACTACCCCCGAACTTACTGAAAACACCACTTTCTGGGCAAAGGCTGTCAATTACGGAGAAGGCAACGGTCAAATCATTGAAGGAGGCGCAAGATTGGCTCCTACCGGAAATTCATCGAGCAGTGTGGTTACCGCAACTTCGCCTTGGGGATTGTCATTTGAAACGACAGAAGCATTTACCATTACCTCGGTTGATGTTTATTTGGCATCAGCCAATCCCGGAAGCTTAGTGATGCAATTGTTGGACGAAAACTGGCAGGTATTGGATGAATCAGTCATCGAATGCCCGGCAGGAAATTCATCCAATCCGGTGCAGTTTGCTGTTCCGCTCAGTTTCTCAGTAGAAGCTAACCAAACCTATCGGTTAGTGGCTTCATCAAGTCCGATCATGATCAGAGAATTTAGCTCTCAACACCCGGGATTCCCCTATCCTATTGGGGATGTGGGAATTGTTACAGGTGGTACCATCAATAATTCAAACACCAATAATAATGTATATTATTTCTTCTATAATTGGACGGTAGAAACCGGTTCAGTTGAAATCTGTGAATCCGAAA
>JAQVKJ010000018.1 GCA_028694715.1 Weeksellaceae bacterium
TGATGATTTTCACCTGATAATCCTTCAAGTCCAGCACATCACCCGTCTTAAGTTCTTTGTCAGGGAAATTCTCTGACAAAAGTCCGGAAAGCGTCTCGTAATGCTCACTTTCATTGAAACGGTAGGGCAGATAACGGTTGATATCAGAAAGACTGCTGTGAGCATTCACAGAATAAATCCCTTCGGCAATGTTGATAACAATCGGGTCTTCGTTGTCGTACTCATCTTGTATTTCACCTACCAATTCCTCCAAAATATCCTCCATGCTCACTATGCCGGTCATTTCTCCAATTTCATTGGTGACCACCGCCATCTGAATTCTTTTCTTCTGGAATTGTTTGAGCAGATTCTTGATTTTATGATTTTCAGAAATAAAAAGCGGTTTTCTCAGAATACTTTCAAAATTGGTCTCCTCGGGGCGGTCGAGAGTTAATTTCATCAAATCTTTGGTATAAAGAATTCCTTTGATGGTATCCAGTGATTCTTCATAAACAGGATACCTTGAATATCCTTCGTTGATGACAAAATCAATTGCTTCTCTCACACTTGTGCCGATTTCAATCGCCGAAACATTTTTTCTGAGGGTTTGTATGTTCCCTACTCTTCTGTCGTCAAATTCAAATACATTTTGAATCAGATCCCTCTCAGTCTGTTCGATTGCTCCTCCCTCCTGGCTTTCAGATATAATGACTTTCAACTCTTCTTCCGAATGTATATCTTCCCCATGTACCGGTTTGACGCCAACGGCTCTCAGAATGAAGTTTGCAAAACCGTTCATCACCCAGATGATTGGTTTAAAAATAGTATAGAACAATTTGAGCGGCCAGACCACCGCAAATGTGGTGTTCGTAGGGAACCTGATGGCGAGCGACTTGGGCGTCAACTCACCAAAAACAATATGCAGAAATGTAATGACCACAAATGACCCCCAAAGAGCCACTCCCGAAGCCAATGAATCCCATTCCGGACCAACGAGTCCAAACAATGCAAGTATCTTGCTAATGATAGGCGAAATCGAACTCTCACCCACCCAACCCAAACCAAGCGATGCCAGTGTAATTCCCAGCTGAGTGGCTGCCAAATAGGCGTCAAGATTGTTAATAACCGCCTTGGCTGTCTTGCTTAACCTCGGATTAATATCGGTTCTTACATCGATCTGAGAAGACCTCACTTTGACAATCGCAAATTCAGAAGCTACAAAAAAGGCATTGAGAAAAACCAAAAAAATCGTCAAAAAAATCTTCCACCCGGAAATTTCATTTGTAATCATACCAAGATTCACTTCAGAAACGGTATTGATAAAAGAGAGTAAGGGGCCTGCGTCCATTTAAAAAAAATTAGCGGGCAGATTTCGTTTTTCATTTTTTTGAAATCTAATGGCTTCGCCAATTTTCAGCCAACAATTAAGAATTGTTTTAAATGACTGAAAACCCTAAAGCAAAATTACTGATTTTTAATTGATTTACAAATAAGTATTTTTTTGATTAATTTGCATTGAATTTAAAAACCACAAAAATTGTCGGCTGAACTGCTTCAAATCAAAAATCTGTCACTTTCCATCGGTGAAAATGCGATTCTGAAAAATGTGAATCTCAACTTGGCCAAAGGAAAAACATTGGGAATCGTAGGTGAATCGGGCTCCGGAAAATCAATTACTTCACTGGCGGTGATGAGATTGCTGCCAAAACAGGCAAAAATTACGGCCGACAGCAAGATTCTTTTTGAAGGAGAAAATGGAAAGACTGATTTACTAAAAATCAGCCCAGAAACCATCAGAAAAATCAGAGGCAATCAAATCAGCATGATTTTTCAAGAACCTATGACCTCGCTCAATTCAGGGTTGAAATGTGGTGAACAGGTAGAAGAAGCCATTAGACTTCATTTGAAATTAAACAAAGTCATTGCCAAAAAAAGAGTAATTGAACTTTTTGAAAGAGTAATGCTCCCGAACCCCGAAAGAATGTATAATTCCTACCCGCATCAGCTTTCCGGAGGACAACGACAAAGAGTGATGATTGCAATGGCAATAAGTTGCAATCCCAAAATCCTGATTGCCGACGAACCCACGACAGCACTGGATGTGAGCGTTCAACGAGCCATATTGCAACTGATTAGAAAATTGCAGCAGGAAAGTGATATGAGTTGTATTTTTATCTCTCACGATTTGGGAGTGATTGCGGAAGTTTGCGACGAGGTGACAGTGCTATACAAAGGTGAAGTGGTGGAGAGTGGTAGTGTCAAAGAAATATTTCATCAACCCAAGCAAGGCTATACCAAAGGGCTGATTGCCTGCCGACCGAGACTGAATATCCGGTACAAGGAGTTGCCCACGATTGACAACTTTATCATGAACGACGATTATCAAGCAGAAGTTTATACGGCCGAAGCCCGAAAGGCATTTCAGGAAGAAATATACGGCCGTCCTCCTTTGTTGGAAGTCAAGAACCTATCCAAGTATTTCTACACCAAACCTTCAATTTTTGGTAAGGAACAAATTTCTGTTCGTGCCGTTGACAATATGAATTTCAAGGTTTATCCCGGCGAAACTCTGGGTTTGGTAGGCGAATCGGGCAGTGGAAAAACCACGCTGAGCCGAACGATTCTGTTGCTTGAAAAGCCCACTGCAGGTGAGATTTTCTATCGAGGTACCGACATCACAAAGCTCACAAAAACAGAAGTTCGTAAGTTGAGAAAAGAAATTCAAATTATTTTTCAGGATCCCTATTCCAGCCTGAATCCGAGGATGAATGTAGCTGATATTTTGACTACTCCCATGAAGGTGCATTCCATTGGGGGCAGTCGTAAAGAGAGGATTGAACGGGCAGCAGGCTTGCTGAAGAAAGTTGGTTTGTCTATAACTGATTTGAAAAAATACCCCCACGAATTTTCGGGCGGACAAAGACAAAGAATTGGTATTGCGAGGGCGCTTGCACTCGAGCCAAAATTCATCATTTGCGACGAAAGTGTTTCAGCTCTGGATGTTTCTGTTCAAGCACAGGTGTTGAATCTTCTAAATCAACTCAAGGATGAATTTGATTTGACTTACATATTTATTTCGCATGATTTGGCTGTGGTAAAATACATGAGCGACCAGCTTTTGGTGATGCAATCTGGCAAACAGATGGAACTTGCAGATGCGGATGAAGTGTATGAAAACCCCAAAACAAATTATACGCGTGAACTGATTGAAGCCATTCCAAAGTTTTGAATTAAAGAAATCATCAATTAATCAAACACAAAAAACTCCCGCACTCAGTGAGCTACGGGAGTTTTGTATTTCAAAAAAAACGATAGGGATTATTTTTCTCCTTCTTCCATTTTTTTCTTCAATTCAGCCAATTCGTCGATGTCGCCCAAAGTGGCTGTTTCTGTGGTTTGGCTTTCGATGATTTTTTTCGCGGCTTTTTCTTCTTCTGCACGGTAAGTTGCAGAGTGAGAAACCACCACTCTACGGAATTCCTTGTTGAATTCAATAACAACAAATTCCAATTCGTCACCTTTTTTGATTCTCGAGCCGTCCTCTTTTTCAAGGGTTCTGGCAGGAGCAAATGCCTCTACATCAGCGTCTTCAAACTGAATGGTTGCACCTTTGTCAAATACATCAACTGCTTTGCCGGTATGCTTGCTGCCCACCGCATATTTGGTTTCGTATTTGTCCCAAGGATTCTCGGTCAATTGTTTGTGACCCAGACTCAGTCTTCTTGCTTCAACATCCAGTTCAAGTACCACCACATCCAGTATATCATCTACATTGCAGAATTCTGACGGGTGTTTGATTTTCTTTGTCCAAGAAAGGTCTGAGATATAAATCAAGCCGTCAACACCTTCTTCCAATTCTACGAAAACACCGAAGTTGGTGAAATTTCTGACTTTTCCTTTGTGTTGTGAAGCAATGGGATATTTGGCGGTAATGTCCGTCCATGGGTCGGCAGTGAGTTGTTTCATGCCCAGTGACATTTTTCGCTCTTCTCTATCCAGTGTGAGAATTACCGCCTCTACTTCGTCACCTACTTTCACAAAATCTTGTGCAGATCTCAGGTGGGTTGACCATGACATTTCAGAGACATGAATCAGTCCTTCAACGCCTGGAGCGATTTCAACAAAGGCTCCATAGTCAGCCAACACAACCACTTTTCCGGTAACTTTGTCGCCCACTTTCAGATTGGCATCCAAAGCTTCCCATGGGTGTGGTTCGAGTTGTTTTACACCGAGCTGAATTCTGGTTTTGTCTTCGTCAAAGTCAAGGATAACGACTTTGATTTTCTGTCCGTCCTCAAGGATTTCAGAAGGATGATTGATTCTTGACCACGAAAGGTCGGTAATGTGAATCAGACCGTCAACACCACCCAAATCAACAAATACACCGTATGAAGTGATGTTTTTAACTTCTCCTTCGAGTACCTGACCTTTTTCGAGCTGTGCAACGATTTCTTTTTTCTGTTCTTCAATATCGGCCTCAATCAGGGCTTTGTGAGACACCACCACATTTTTGAATTCAGGGTTGATTTTCACCACTTTGAATTCCATGGATTTGCCCACATATTGTTCATAATCGCGGATGGGCTTCACATCGATCTGTGAACCCGGGAGGAAAGCTTCAATACCGAATACATCTACAATCATTCCTCCTTTGGTTCTCGCTTTGACGAAACCGTTGACGATCTCCTGACTGTCATGAGCTGCGTTCACGGCATCCCAAGCGTTCAGTGTTCTTGCTTTTCTGTGTGACAAAATCAACTGACCATTTTTGTCTTCTCTTTTGTCCACCATCACTTCTACCTCGTCACCCACCGCAAGATTCGGGTTGTAACGGAATTCATTGAGTGAAATTACACCTTCTGATTTGAAGTTGATGTCAACAATCGCTTCTCTGTCGGTCAAACGAACCACTTTCCCTTTGAAGACAGCGTTTTCTTCCAAATCCTCAAGCGTATCATCGTACATTTTTTCGAGTTCGGCCTTTTCTTTTCTGTCTTGCTCATCCAAACCTGATTCAAAAGATTCCCAATCGAAATCTTCGGTAGTGACATTGGCATTGGAAAGCGGATGATTGATTTTCTGTTCGTTCAGTTCTGTGTCAACTGATTCGTCTTGTGTCTTTTTTGACATAATTTAAAATTTGTATCTCAAAATTGAACTGATGAAAAACCATTGCGGAAGTCAGGTTTTTGAGAGATGTTATACATTGTTTATCAATACTTTGTTTCAATTTCCGCCAAAGTGGGTGCAAAGGTAAGAATTTTGATTGATTAGACAAGGTGTTTTGCCATTTTTATGAGTCAGTGCCATGCTTTGAGTGAAATTATGACTGAAAACTCATCAGAAACACTGTTTCTCCTGCTTTGCTTTTGAAAGTCAAATGTCCGTTTTGGGCTTCCATGATGTTCTTGGAAAGTGTCAGTCCAATGCCGGCCCCTTGTTTTCTTGTGGTAAAGAATGGGATGAAAACCTTGTCTCGAATTTCTTTTTCAATGCCCGTTCCGTTGTCTTTGATTTCGATAAAAAACCTTGGATTTTGACGATATATTTTTATTGAAATTTCTTTTTTAACTTCATTGTCTTGCACCGCATAAATGCTGTTGGTCAATAAATTAATTACAACTCTTTCCGTCAGCATGGGGTCTATATCCAACAAAATTTCTTCTTTCTGAGCATCAAAATGGAGACTGATTTCATTTTTATCCAACAATGGTTTCATCACTTCAATACAACTGCGAACAACCGTAACCAAATCGGTTTCCGACATTTTGGGTTGGGGCAAATTGGACAGCTGACGATAATTGTCCACAAATTCCAGCATGTGAACCGTTTTTTTCTGAATGGTTTCTAAACTAATTTTGAAATCTTTCTTATCATCTGCGTTCCATTCATTTTGTTCACCAAAATATTGAAGACTGTTTACCAGTGAGTTAATCGGTGTAAGCGTATTCATCATCTCGTGCGAAATCACTTTCATCAAATCATGCCAAGCCTGTTTTTCTTTCTTTTCAAC
The DNA here is from genome assembly GCA_028694715.1 of Weeksellaceae bacterium. Taxonomy (GTDB): domain Bacteria; phylum Bacteroidota; class Bacteroidia; order Flavobacteriales; family Weeksellaceae; genus Moheibacter. Next base: position 5,993 of record JAQVKJ010000018.1, read on the forward strand.
GATGGATTGCACCGAATCCAAAGCCACTATAAAATAATCAAAATTATAGGTTTTGATGGTTGAAGTTTTGAGTGAATAGGTTTGATTTTCCTGATTGTGCACTGAAATTTCAATACTTTGCTGTATTTCTGAAAAATTTATTTCTTCTAATTTCTGAGCGAATTCAGGAACATTTTTCCGAAAAATTCTCCAAGAAGCATAGACCGGAATTTGTAAAATATTCGCAAAAGTCCGGTTCATCATAAAGATTTCCCATTCGCCAATTGTGGTTTTCCTCAAAATCAAAATCCCGGTCGAGATGCTGTTCAAAATGTTGTCATAGATGATTTTAACCGATTGTCGTTCAAAATAATTCTGTTTCTGTTGGGCATACAATCCGGTCAAATCCGAGAATAATTCGTTTTTCTGGGGCGAAGGTGACTGAAGCGAAAAATCTTCGTGAAACATGGACGAAATCGTTTTGTGCACTTCCTGAAAAGGTTTATTAATGTATCGATACAATTCCACCAACAAAATCAAGGCGATCAATAGGAAGAAAACCGCCGTAAAGGTCAATTCGTTTCGAAAAAACCAAAAACCGGCTATGCCAAAAGCCGAAATCAGCAGTATGCTCAGCATTATTTTGATTCCGAAATATTTTCCCATTTCTACAAATTAAATTTTTCTATTCTTCGGTACAACGCTGCCCGTGTGATGCCAAGTTCGTCGGCCGCTTTGCTTATGTTTCCTTGATTTCTTCTCAAAGACTGCTGTACCATTTCCTTTTCCATTTCCTCCAAAGTCAGTCTTTCATTTGTATTTTGTTGTATTTCAAACTGTGAAAAATGAAGATGGTGGGCATGTATTTCGTTTTTATCTGCCAGAATCACAGCGCGTTCCAACACATTTTCCATTTCGCGAACATTGCCCGGCCAGTTGTAATTTTCAATTTCTGTTTTGGTTGTTTGGGACAAATACAAATCCGGTTTTCGGTATTTGGTTTTAAATTTTTGCAACAAATACTCAGCCATGGGCAGAATGTCTTCTTTTCGTTCACGCAATGGCGGAATGGTGATTTCCATCGTATTGATTTTGAATAACAAATCCTGTCTGAATGTCCCTTCGTTGACCCTTTGATAAATCGGTGCGTTGGTGGCACAAATGATGCGTACATCGACTTTTCTTTCTTTGGTTTCTCCCAAACGATTGACTTTTTGGTTTTGTAAAACGGTCAATAATTTGGCTTGTAAGGGCAGAGATAAATTCCCGATTTCATCCAAAAAAATCGTTCCGCCATTGGCAAGCTCAAATCGACCTGCCGTATCTTTTTCGGCACCCGTAAATGTGCCTTTGGCGTATCCAAACAACTCGCTTTCAAATAGATTTTCATTCAGTGAGCCCAAATCCACATGCACAAAAGGAGAATTGTTTCTTTGGGATTGACGATAAATCTGCTGCGCCATCACGAATTTTCCGGTTCCATTTTCTCCCAGAATCAACACAGTGGCATCGGTGGGTGATACTCTTTCGGCGAGATTCATCGCAGTTTTCATCACTGCAGATTTGCTTTCAAAATAGTCAAGCTTGGGCGGCTGATTTATTTTTTCCCACTGAATAACTTTCTTGTTCTTTCGCGCCAAATCCACAGCCGCATTGACGGTAGCGTACAATTTGTCATTGTCCCAAGGTTTGAGTACAAAATCAAAAGCTCCTTTTTTCAGACTTTCGACCGCCAAAGCCACATCGCCAAAACCGGTCATCAGTACAACCACAGTTTCCGGTTGCACTTCTTGTAAATATTCCAACCAATACAAACCTTCCCTGCCGTCTTCAAAACCCTTGCGGTAATTCATATCGAGCAGAACCACATCCGGTTCGTTTTCTTGCACAATTCCCTTGATTTTTTGGGCGGATTCGGAAATCAGTACTTTGGTGAAAAAGCGTTTCAGCCATACCCTTGCCGCAAAAAGCACATCGGCATCATCATCAACAATCAATACCGTGGCTTCCTTTTTTCGCATATTTTACTTTTTTCAAGACTTATTATTTGTCAAAATTAACTGTTCATTTTTTATTCATCTTAATGCATCTTAACTTCTTAATGGTTTAAATTCTTTTTACCATTAAGGCATTAAGAAAATTAAGGATTTTCATTAAGTTTATTTCCAATCCTATCAATCCTGTCAATCTTCTCAATCTTCATGTCTCTTAACTTCTTCATGGTTTAAAAACTTTCCCACACAACTTTTGTGTCCGATTTTGTACATTTACTGTCCGAAAGCGGACACTCCAAATTTTAACTCAATTTCATTTTTACTAATTTTCAGTCATTTACAACTTCCTAATTCAGTGGCATAGTTTTCACTCGTAAATAATTGAAAATTAGTTATGAATGGATACGAAAGTTCAAAATAAAAAATCAAAATACAAAATAATTATTCCGGTTGCGATTTTTGCGTTTGTTTTAGTCGGATTGTTGTTTTCATCGCTTTTCAGAAAGAAAACCTTGAATGTGGATGCTTCTCGCATAAGTGTTCGTGAGGTTGTCGAAGGCAAATTCGATGATATTATCATCCTAAACGGCAAAATAGAACCCTTAAATTCAATTTTGCTCAATGTGGTGGAAAGCGGTGCTGTTCAAGAAATTTTTGCAGAAGACGGCAGCATGGTGCAAAAAGGCGAACCACTGATGCGAATTTACAACCCGAATTCCGAATTGAGTTATTTGCAACAAGAAACCGCCATTGTCGAGCAAATCAACAATCTAAAAAACCTGAAAAACAGTTTGACCAATCAGGAATTGGAGTTGGAAAAAGAATTGATTTTAATACAACATGATTATATCGATGCCGAACAACAATTTAATTTGGACGAAAAACTCTATGCTGCTGAAATTTTACCGGAAAAAGATTACAAAAAATCCAAGGAAAATTATGACTATCAATCCAAAAGAAAAAATGTAATCCAAACCAGTGTACAAAAGGAAAAACAAGCGAGGGCAGTGCAAATCAATTCCATCAATGACGCACTCAATCAAATGGAAAGAAATCTCGATATTTTGAGAAACAACAAACAGAATTTCATTGTACTCGCTTCAGCTTCAGGGCGTTTGTCTTCCTTTAATCCGACTTTGGGACAGCATATCAACGCCGGTGAAAGCGTAGGTAAAATCGATATTATGGACGGATATAAGTTGGTAGCAAAAGTCGATGAATACTATATTTCTCGTTTAGAACCTGCCCAAGAAGGAACAATTGAATCCAATGGAAAAACCTATGAAGTAATGATTTCCAAAGTTCTGCCCGAAGTCAAAGACGGTCAATTTCAAGTGGATTTGGTTTTTAAAAATGAGTTCCCCGAAAATTTGCGAATGGGCATGTCTTTTAGTGTAAAATTATTCCTTTCGGAAAGTTCAGAAAGTTTGCTGATTCCGAAAGGTTCATTCTATCAACAAACCGCAGGAAAATGGATTTTCGTATTGGAAAATGACAAAAAAGCCGTTCGAAAAGAAATCCAAATCGGAAGGGAAAATCCAATTTATTATGAAGTCATCAACGGACTAAAAGCAGGCGAAAAAGTCATCACTTCTTCTTATGACGATTACAAAGACATGGAAGTTTTGAATTTGGATTGATGAGAGATTGATGATTTGTAAGTAGTAGAGAAATGACTTAATAATCAAGAAGATAAATAAAATTAAAATACAATAAAAATGATAAAAACAGAAAATCTCACGAAAGTTTATCGCACCGAAGAAGTAGAAACACGGGCATTGAACAATGTGGTCCTTCACATCAAAAAAGGCGAATTTGTTTCAATTATGGGTCCTTCCGGTTGTGGCAAATCCACCCTTCTCAATATTTTGGGTTTGTTGGACGATATCACTTCCGGAAGCTACCTTTTTGATGGACAGGAAATGGGAAAACTCAAAGAAAACGGCCGTTCAAAAGTGCGAAAGCAAAACATTGGGTTTATTTTCCAAAACTTTAATTTGATTGATGAACTCAATGTCCATGAAAACATTGAATTGCCATTGATTTACAATGGTGTGAGTTCGTCCGAAAGAAAAGAAAAAGTCAAAGAAATTTTGGAAAGAATGAATATTTCGCACCGTTCCAAACATTTTCCACAACAATTATCCGGCGGACAGCAGCAAAGAGTTGCCGTTGCCAGGGCTTTGGTTACCGCACCCAAATTGATTCTCGCCGATGAACCCACGGGAAATTTGGACAGCAAAAACGGAAATGAAGTCATGGGATTGCTCACCGATCTGCACGCCAAAGGTTCGACCATCGTGATGGTTACGCATTCGGCGCACGATGCCTCTTTTTCGCAAAGAACCATCGAACTCAAAGACGGCGAAATCATCGCAGAACATACCAATAAAAGAGAAGTTACAATTGGTTAAACCTCAGTATATCCAAAGCGCAAGTCTTTAATGGTGAAAGGATTATAACCAATAAGAATGATAGGATTGAGAAAGATTGAGAAAGATTGAGAAAGATTGAGAAAGATTGAGAAAGATTGAGAAAGATTGAAGAAGATTGAAAAGATTGAAAATAAACTTAATGAAAACTCTTAATTCCCTTCATGCCTTAATGGTGAAAAAAAAATTAAAACCATGAAGAAGTTAAGGGACATGAAGATTGATAGATTGAAGAAGATTGGAAATAAACTTAATTAAAACCATTAAGAAGTTAAGAAGCATTAAGAATGATAAAATTAAATAGCACAAAACAATGATACAGAATTGGATAAAGGTTGCATTCAGAAATTTCGCCAAAAATAAATTAGCGACTTTCATCAATACATTTGGATTGACCATTGGTTTGGTCGGTTTGATTCTAACGATTCTTTATCAATATGACCAGTTCAGCTACGACCGTTGGATTCCCGAAAAAGACAGAATTTTCGCTGTAGGTCATGTTTTTGATGAGGACAAAGATGTTTGGGGTGTTTCCAATCCGCAAATGGAAAAAGCAAAAGCCAATATTTCTGAAATCGAAGAAATCTTATTGGTCAGTGCCATGGGCTATGAAGATG
>JAQVKJ010000322.1 GCA_028694715.1 Weeksellaceae bacterium
ATTGGCAAAATCAAATTTGCCGGGACTCGGACGGTCTTTATTGGCGAAACCAAATGAATTGGCACCGTCAGTCCGCAAGAAATCCACACCTTTTATATTGGTATTGAATCCGGCCGAAACATCTACTCCAAAAGCGGAACTGCCAAATAGTTCTTTGGAAGTGATGTCAATGATGGCACCGGCTGCGTCGCCGGTATTTCCGGCCGAAAAAACCTTGCTCACTCCGATGTTCTGTATCACATCGGTTCCGAAGAAACTCAATGCGATGTTTTTGTATTCCGGATCTTCCGACGGAATCGGCAGGCCGTTCAGCAAAGTGGCATTGTATCGGTCGCCTAACCCACGGATAAATACATTTTTCACCCCGTCCTGTTTGGACACGCCCGAAACTTTGGACACCGCACTTTCGGCATCGCCAACCCCTTTTCTCGACAATTCCTGTGCGCCGATGCTCTGGCTTGCCACGATTGATTTTCGCTGATCGAGCAGCAGGGCTGTTTCAGATTCACGGTTGATTCGCACCACAATTTCGGCAGCATCCAAACCGATTCCTTCTGCATCCAATTTCAATTCAAGTTCTACGGTTTCATTTGCTTTGACCACAATCCCTTCCCGGGTAACCGGTTCGTAAGAGAAATGTTCTGTCGTCACCGAATAAGTCCCGACCGGCACATCCAAAATCATGAATTCGCCGTTTTCGTCGGTCATTTCTTCATAAAAAATATCTTCCACAATGACCATCACCCCAAAAAGCGGTTCGCCGGTTTGTGCATCTGTAATCTTACCTTTGATGGTTCCGTCTTGCCCCATGACAAATGCGCTGAAACTCAAATACGCAAACAAAACCATACACACATTCACAAATCTTTTCACGGTTGTTCTCCGTTCCTCATAATTCCACATAGAAAATCTATATTTAATTTTCAGTGCAAATGTCCTTTTGAGGTGTTACGAATCGGCTAAGGCAGGATTACATTTTTATTAATTAAAGTGCGGAGAAATAATTTTATTTAATTGATAGTCATTTGTTTGAGGAGGGAAGACTTGAGTGAAGCATGGTTTAGAGGAAATATTATGTCAAGTTGATGAATCCAAAAAAATGAATCTCTTGCATACATGTGGCTAAAGCCAAGCAGAAGATTGCTTTTCTGTCCGTCCACTGAAGTGGAGGGCAATATTTTCTTGCTTTTTAATTTTATTACAATCAGAGCATCAAACTATTGCCGTTCGCCCCCTGAGCGAAGTCGAAGGGTAGCCAACGGGCAAAATAGACAAACTCAAAATCGGCTTTAGCCGCATAAATCTTTTATTTGAATGAGGCTATAATCAAATTTATTTCTAAACCTTACCTTTTCAAGCAATTTCTATAAAATTCGATAACAATTTCCCATTTTGGGAAATTGTTTTTATATTTGTCAAAAGAATTAAGAGTGAGAGTGATAGCGAAAAAAATATTGCGCGAATTTTGGGAAAAACATTCCGATTGTGAGCAACCATTAAAAGCGTGGTATCAAGAAGCTGTTAAAGGAACTTGGAAAAATTTAAACGAATTAAAAAATGATTACCCAAGCGCAAGTATTATAGAAGACAACAGGGTTTGTTTTAATATAAAAGGAAATCATTACAGGTTAATCGTGAAAATTAATTTCAATTATCAAATGATGTGGATTCGATTTATTGGAACCCACGCTGAATACGACAAAATAGACGCAAATAATATTTAAAACTGATGAAACTAAAGCCAATAAAAACAGAAAAAGATTACAATCAAGCTCTGGAAAGACTTGAAGATATTTTTGATGCAAAACCCGGAACAGAAGAGGGTGATGAATTGGAAATTTTAGGGATTTTAATTGAAAACTACGAAAATAATTTTTTTCCGATTGAGCTTCCCGACCCTATCGAAGCGATAAAGTTCAGGATGGAACAGCTCAACTATTCTCAAAATGATTTGGCGGAAATAATCGGGCTAAAAAGCAGAGCAAGTGAGATTTTAAATAAAAAGAGAAAATTATCTCTCGAAATGATTAGAAAATTATCTGATAAATTAAATATTCCAACAGAAGTTTTGACGCAAGCATATTAATCGCTGACAAAGAGAAAGCGAATCAAATTCGGCTTTAGCCGCATAAATCTCTTATTTGAATGTGGCTAAAGCCAAAAGGAAGATTGAGTTTCTATCCGTCCACTGAAGTGGACGGCAATATTCCCTTGCTTTTTATTTTATTGCAAACAGAGCATCAAACTATTGCCGTTCGCCCCCTGAGCGAAGTCGAAGGGTAGCCAACGGATGAAATGAATCAAATCAATTCAATTCGGCTTTAGCCGCATATAAAACCTTATAAATCTATAACATTCACTTAAAACAAAGCTTTCGTTTACCGAAAGCTTTGTCCTCTCAGAGAAGAAGATTTATCACTTCTTAATCAGCTTTTTTGTCGTTATGATTTCGTTGGAAGCATTCAGCAGATGCATAAAATAAACTCCGGATTTCAAATGAGACAAATCGATTTCTTTCTTTTCCGACAGCGTTTTTGAAACAAGCAATTTACCACTCATATCATAAACACGGACATTGATTTTTCCG
>JAQVKJ010000323.1 GCA_028694715.1 Weeksellaceae bacterium
TTAATTTCAATAATTTGTCGTAGAAATGTTGGAGCGAGGTCATATTGGGGTTTTCAGGATTCCATATTTCTCTTTGCTTCTTTCCGCCGTATGCAAAGCATCTGGCGATTCCGATGGCACCCATTGCATCCAGTCTGTCAGCGTCCTGAACGATTTGAGCTTCTTTTGAAGTGGTGGAATTCCCTCTGCTGAACGATACTTGAGAGACGATTTCATTGATTTTTGAAATCAATTCTGAATCTATCTTTAGTGAACTGAGAAATACGGCAATCATTTCTTCGGATTTGTCATTTCCGTCATGCAATTTGTAGTCACCCACATCATGCAACCAAGCAGCGAGTTCGACCAAAAATAAATCTACTTTTTCTTCTTTGGCAATTTTAATGGCGGTTTTAACGACCCTTTCTACATGAAAGAAATCGTGTCCGGTTTCTTCACCGGAAAAATTCTGTTGAATGAAATCTTGTGCGGCAATGAGAATTTGAGGTTTGTCCATTTCACAAAGGTAATTTTTTCTTGCTTTTTATTTTGTTATAAAAAACCGACCACGAACATTGTCTTATTTAACAAATGATTTTTCTGTCCTAATAAAATGTTCTCTCGGCGATGTCTAACAACTGTAGTCAGAAAGTTAGAAGAATGAGGCAGGGATAAAAGCTCCTAATATAAATTGATTTGAACCAATCATTGAGTATGCAAAATAATAATTTGTAATCGATGGTCAAAATTAAATTTAAATCAATCACAAAACTTCTATTTCCAAAATAAACACTATATTTGCAGCCTCAAAAATGTAAATAATCGGGACAGAGTTCCCACAAATACATAAAAAATGGCAACAAAAATCAGATTGCAAAGACACGGAAGAAAAGGCAAACCTTTCTTTCACATTGTGATAGCCGACTCGAGAGCCAAAAGAGACGGACGATTCATCGAAAAAATCGGAATTTACAATCCCATCACCAACCCTGCTACCATCGAACTGGATTTTGACAGGGCTGTCCACTGGCTTCAGGTAGGCGCAGAGCCAACCAACACAGTCAGGAACATACTTTCCTATAAAGGTGCTTTGATGAAAAAGCACTTGCTGGGTGGTGTGGCCAAAGGTGCTTTCAGTGAAGAAGAAGCAGAAAAAAGATTCAACGCATGGCTGGAAGAAAGAAGCAAAGCGATTGAATCCAAAAAAGAAGGTTTGGCCCAAGCCAAAGCAACTGCAAAATCTGCTGCTTTGGAAGCCGAAAAGAAAAAAGCGGAATCCCGTGTAGCGGTTGAGGAAGAAGCTCCAGTTGAGGAAGCGGAAACAACAACCGAAGAAGCCGTAACTGAAGAAACCACAACTGAAGAAACAGCGGCAGAAACCACTGAGGAAACTCCTGTGGCTGAAGAAGCTGGTGAAGAAACAGTGGTTGAAGCAGAAACCACAGAAGAAGCAGTCGCCGAAGAACCGGCTGCTGAAGAATCTTCAGAAGAAGAAAAAACAGAAGAATAATTTTCAATTCGTCTGATGCGGAAAGAGGATTGTTATTACTTAGGTAAAATCACAAAACTTCACGGTTTCAAAGGAAACTTGATTCTGCATCTCGATACAGACGAACCTGAAATTTACAAAAATATGGAATCAGTATTCATAGATAAAAACGGAATGCTGGTTCCATTTTTCTTTGAGACCATTGGCTTACATTCAAAAAACAAACTGTTGGTTAAATTTGAAGATGTTTCGGCTGAGGAAGCCGTAAAACTCGTCAACAAAGACATTTATTTACCACTCGAAAGTTTGCCTGAACTGGACGAAGACGGATTTTATTATCACGAAATCATTGGTTACAAAGTGATTGACAGCCGAAAAGGAGAAATCGGTCAGATCAAAAATGTAAATGACAGCGGCGTTCAAGATTTGTTTGAAGTTGATTTTAACGGAAGAGAAATTTTGATACCTATTGTAGATGACTGGATTTCGGAAGTCAATAAAGACCAAAAATTCATCAGACTGCAGACGCCTGAAGGGCTGATTGAACTCTATCTTTGACAAAGTTCAAATCCTTTTTTATCAATACATTGTTTGTTATTTACTTATAATTTTATGAAAGAATTTCGTAATCAAACCTTCCGTTCTAAAAACACAAACGAACGCTAACAAATCGTGTTTATTTTTATTGGCGAGGCATTGAATACAGAATACAAATTTGCTTATTTTAGCCATTGAGAAAATGTGAAATCCGACACTAAAGGATTTTGTTATGCCTACTGTAGAAATATTTGATAGCGACCCAAGGAACAACTGGCTGGTTCAACAGTTTGAGTCTTTCCTATTCAACGGTTCGACGGTGGCTGACAAAGTCATCCCGCGGCCTTGTGTTTTTCTGGTTTTTCATTTCAATCAGCGACCTGTCTCCTGGGGCAACCTCCCAATCTTTTAGAACCGATGTTTGTAGCACCCATTGTACCCGAAGCCATCGTATTGGAGTTTCAGGGAAGGATGGACTCATTTGTCATCGGTTGCAAGGCTTCTGTTTTCTCTCGATTGTTCAATGTGGACATGTCTCCCGTCAGAAAAAGAAGCATCACACTTCCGGAAGAAATCTTCG
>JAQVKJ010000324.1 GCA_028694715.1 Weeksellaceae bacterium
CATTTGAACCGAAAGAAGTTGCCAAATTATTAAGTAAACTGACTTTAGGATAGAAATAGTTATCAATTTCTCTGTGGTTCAGACCTTTTTTAAAAATTTCTTTTGCAGTTGGGATATTTCCCTTTTTAAACTCAATATTACCCTTTAATACATAATAATTAATTTCATATTTAGGAAGATTGCCTTTAAAGGCCATTTTTTTATACTCATCGCATTGTTTCTCAGCCTCTTTTATATTATTTCCAATATAATAAGTTATAATGTCCTTATAAGCATTGAGTTTTACTGTATCCGCTACATTGGAGTTAACAATCTCTAATAAACTATCAATCTTCTCCGTTTGTCCAAAGCCAATAAAATAAAATGAAAATAAAGTAATTAGAATAGAGAGCTTTTTCATAATCACGATGTTTTGTAACCAAATATAAATGTTAAAATTGTTAAAAAAAAGGTAAATTGAGACATTTTTGTCTTGTACTATAAATTTCATGGATATCCATGCTTATTTCATGAATTCTAACCCGAATATCATTAATTGTTTTTTTGGTTCAATCCTTTTTTAGAAACAGTCGATACAGACATCCAATAATTAATAAAAAAATTCAGTCATCCACCACAAAACATCCGTTTTTCTATTAACTTTGTGCCCATCTTTAATCAATAAAAATACATAGCATGCAACTGTGGAACAAATTGAATAAAGAGGAATTGCTGAATCAGTTAAAGGAACAGAATGTTCAGTTCGTTACTGTTTCTTTCTATCAGTATACACACATCGGCAATCCTCAGATTTTCAGAAATTATCTTTACCAAAAATGGTTTGAACTCGGCATCGTGGGCCGCACTTATGTCGCTCATGAAGGCATCAATGCACAAATCAGTGTGCCGGCTGATAAATTTGAAGCTTTCAGAAGTTGTTTGGATGAAATTTCTTTTTTGGAAGCTGTTCGGCTCAATATCGCAGTGGACGATGCAGGGGTTGAATTTCCATTCCTGAAACTAAAAATCAAAGTCAGAAATAAAATATTGGCCGATGGGCTGAACGACCTTTCGTTTGATGTGACCGACCGCGGAAAACATCTGTCAGCCGAAGAGTTCAACCAACTGACTGACGACCCACAAACCCTGCTCATCGATATGCGCAACCATTACGAATCAGAAGTCGGGCATTTCAAAGGTGCTATTACACCCGATGTGGACACTTTCAGAGAGTCGTTGCCAATCATTGAAGATGAAATTCTGAAAGGAAACGAAGACAAAAACATAGTGATGTACTGCACCGGCGGAATCCGTTGCGAAAAAGCTTCCGCTTGGTTCAAACACCGTGGGTACAAAAATGTGCATCAATTAGAAGGCGGTATCATCAAATATGCAAACGATTGCAAGGACAGGGGTTTGGAAAATAAATTCATTGGAAAGAATTTTGTCTTTGACCAAAGAATGGGAGAAAAAATATCTGACGAAGTGATTGCTCACTGCCATCAATGCGGCAAAGCTTGTGACACACATACCAACTGCAACAATGAGGCTTGTCACATACTTTTTATTCAATGTGATGAATGTCGAGAAAAATTCGACGGATGTTGCTCTACCGAATGCACCGATATCTATCACCTACCCGAAGAGGAACAGCGCAGATTGAGAAAGGGGAAACTGATAAAAAACAATATTTACAAAAAGGGAAGATCGGCTAAATTGTTATACAAAGCCAACAATGAAAAGCCGCAACATACCTCTTAGAATTCCTGAGATGCAATTTAAATTTTAAAATAAGCACGCATCACTTCTGAATTGGCTGCTTTTGTGGTATCAATTTCAAGAATTTCTGGCCGACCGCTTGGCAAAAAGAAGCGACTGAGCGATTCACTGAGTTCTTCTAAATTGTTGACCTTGGCATAACCAAATCCATACATGGCAGCAAGGTGTGAAGCATTGAGCCGGTGTACGGTCTCAAAAATCTCTTCCAACACACCTGAAGATTCAGGACCCGGAATGATTTTAAAAATATTACCACCACCGTTATTGATAAGGATGATTCTGAAATTCTCGGGCAAGTAATTGTTCCACAAACCGTTGCTGTCATAGAAAAATGAAACATCTCCGGTAATCAATAAGGTTTGTTTCGGACTCACCATGGCAGCACCTGCCGCAGTAGAAGTAGAGCCGTCAATTCCGCTGGTACCACGATTGCAAAAAACACTGACCGTTTCAGGGTGGTCAAACAGCTGCGCATAGCGAATGGCAGACGAATTTCCGTATTGCAGATGAATGTCTCTGGGCAAGTTTTTAATAATTTGTTCGAAGACCTTGAAATCAGAATACGCGGTTTTTGCCGCAAATTCTTTTTGCATTTTTTGTTTTTCAACACGAATGGAATTCCAATCATTGTAATAATGAGAGGATTGCTGATAAATTTCTGGAATGAAATTCTCTAGAAAATCAACCGCTTCCATACTGATTTTATCGGTCAATGCCTGAAAAGTATCCGGTTGCCAATATGGATCCAAATGCCAGTGTTCTGCAGGTTTATGGTTTCTCAAAAAGGCCTTGATTTTCTTCGACACCACATTTTGTCCGACGGTCAG
>JAQVKJ010000325.1 GCA_028694715.1 Weeksellaceae bacterium
TGAAAATTCCATTTTTTCGGAGAGAAGTCCGTTTAGTGTCGGCTGCATGATTTGTTGTGAAAATTCTTCGAAATGAGATTTTGTAAACAAAGGATTGGGTGCCATTGCGCCCATTCCGCCGGTATTGAGTCCGGTCTCACCTTCACCGATTTTTTTGTGGTCTTTGGCAGAGATGAAGGGCACAATTTCCTTGCCGTTGAAAAACGAAAGTATGGAAGCTTCAAAACCTTCCAGATATTCTTCTATCACCACTTGATTTCCGGCATCGCCAAAGGATTTGTTTTCCATGATGTCCAAAACCGCTTTCTTGGCTTCTTCAAAATCACGACAAATGACCACTCCCTTTCCGGCAGCCAGTCCGGAGGCTTTTACGACAATCGGATAATCCTGTGTTTCAAGGTATTCTATGGCGAGCATTGGTCCGTTGAAGGTTTTGTATTTTGCTGTTTTGACATTGTATTTGGCCATAAAATCTTTTGCAAATGCCTTGCTTGATTCAAGTTGGGCAGCCTTTTTGTCCGGTCCGAATATCTCCAGCTTTTCAGCCTTGAACAAATCGACAATTCCTTGGGCCAATTCGGCTTCAGGCCCCACAAAGGTCAAATCAATCTGATTTTCTTTGGCAAAATCACGAATTTCCTCCAATGAATTCAGAGAAAGATTTGTTCCCATCTTTGCTGTTCCGGCATTTCCGGGAGTGAAATACAAATCGAGCTGTTCATTGTTTTGCAGTGCATCCTGCTTGAATTTCCAACCAATTGCATGCTCCCGACCTCCCGATCCGATGATCAATATTTTTTTGATGTTTGACTGTTCCGGCATTTAATTTTTGATTTGGTTTACAAAGATGTAAATTCATGTCCAAGCTACACAAAAAAAAGGAATGATTTTACTGTTTGAACCATGGATTTTCTACACATAAAAATGCCCCAATCAGTTGATCGAGGCAAATCATGTGTTAATTAAATGATTATCTGGTCGGAGCATCTGGTTTTTCGAATGCTTCGGGTGGAGTGGTTGCCGGATGTTTTGAGCCGTTGTGACAACTGAAACAATCTACTTTGAATTCAGCAGGATTTTCAGTTTCAAAATAATTTTTGTTGATGTCCATGACCATTCTCATCATGTCTCTTGCAATTTCTTTGTGCTTGCTTTCATCGCTCGCCCAATCCATTTTTCCATCGTCTCCACGCACATGGCAGAAACTGCATTTGACACCCAGTGAGTATTTGAACTCATCCATGACACGGCCCAAATCCTCTTCAGAAATATCCTGTGGGAGTACCTGTAGATTTTTGAACCTCGGGTTGGGTTCAATTTCATATCCACTTTCGGTTTTGTGGCTAATAAATCCGTAAAACACTCCAAAAGCCATCAAAAGTGCAATCGGAAAAATTGATTTTATTCTCATCATTTTACATATTTTAATTATATTCATTCGATTCAGTGAATGCTAAGCTAACTATTTTTGGATAATTTTGAAATGGAAAGGTCATTTAAATTGAATTAATTTTCAAAAAATGCCATGGAGCTACCAATCCAGATGGCGTCTTTTCGGTTGAAATCCACATTGACCATGGCCGCTTTTGTCATTCTGACCAAGTTGATGACCCATTCGGGGTTTTCGTCTTTGGGATTCCACAAAAACAACATTCTGATTTCGGCTTTTGAAAATTCTCCTCTGCTGTCTTCAAACAGTGGTTCATAACTAACTTTTCGTTGCATGATGAAATTTTCGGGATTCCTGATTTGATTGATTTTCTGTTTTGTTGGATTCAGCTCTATTCCGCTTCCGGCAAATGAAAACAAGGGTTTGAGTACAAATTCATTCAAGTTTTCGTCTTGTGGAAAATCGCTCAAGAAAAAACTTTCCGGTATGTATTGATGTTTGAGTTTAGGGAGCAGGTATTTTGAGATTTTAAAAAACCAGTTGGGGTGCGTTACCCACTCTACATCCAGTTCGTCGCGAAAATCAAAATGGGTTTTCAGGTTGGGAATTTTATCTATTTCATCAAATATTACACGGTTGTATATTCTGTGAATCGGTATAGATTTTCCATCTTTTTCATAATAAAGCTCGTTGCCTGATTTTTTTACATCCGTTAGATTCACAATCGGAATTCCGAGCATTTTTTGGGTTGCCAAAAAGTCGGCCAGTGTTTTTTGTTTTTCGGGATGAATCTCCATCAAAATCACATTTTCGGGTTTTTCACCTGCCAAAATAACTTCATCCAATTTATTAAAATAGGATTCGACTGTGTATGGATGTTTGATTTGATTCAAAAAAGGATAGGTTTCCAACAGCATTTGTTCGTACAATTTCTTCAAAGAAAACAAGGATGGAAAAGCTTGTAGTTCAATTAATTCAGGAGAAATTTCACCTTTTTCATCTTTGCATATTCCAAAATCGATGGCGATGAAGTGTGGTTTTTCTGTATCCTTGGGAACTTTGTGGTTTTCAGGAATCGCTTTTGCCAATTCATCCTCTTTCATCGATTTGATTTGTTCGATGATGGAAGATGAGACCTCAATCAGTTTATCTTTGAATGCTTTGGGAAGGAATACCGGGCTTTCAGACAAACGA
>JAQVKJ010000326.1 GCA_028694715.1 Weeksellaceae bacterium
TTTTAATTTTTTTGCGACGGGCGGACGAAAATCGCCACTTGTATAAGCACCGGCACAGGGTGAATAAATATTTAATTAATAAACCTGAGGCTGATTATTTCAGTCTCAATTGTTCTCTAACGCTGTTCATATCAGCATCATCAACCAATCCCATATGGGTCAGTCTTCGTTTTTGTTTGGTTCCTTTTTTAGTAAGGATGTGGCTTTTGTAAGCGTGTTTTCTTTTAATCTTACCGGTTCCGGTCAGCTTAAAACGCTTCTTAGCCCCTGATTTTGTTTTTTGTTTTTGCATAATTTGTATGTTTAATAAAATGTTTGTTTCTCTATTGACCTTACAGTAGGTTTTTTATTTTTTCGGTGCCATCATCATAATCATCCGTTTTCCTTCCAACTTTGGCAGTTGTTCTACTTTGCCCACATCTTCTAATTCCTGAGCAAGTCTCAGCAACAATATTTCTCCCTGCTCTTTGAAGATGATGGATCTTCCTTTGAAGAACACATAAGCTTTCAGTTTTGAACCTTCTTCCAAAAAACTGCGTGCGTGCCTTTTTTTGAATTCGTAATCGTGCTCGTCAGTCTGAGGGCCAAAACGAATTTCCTTGATGGTAACTTTCTGCTGTTTGGCTTTCAGTTCTTTCTCTTTTTTCTTTTGTTCGTATAGGAATTTTTTATAATCAACTATACGACAAACCGGTGGATTTGCCTTTTCTGTAATCATCACCAAATCCAAACCTTGTTCTTCAGCCAATTGCAGGGCTCTGGGGGTTTTGTATATTCCGGGTTCTATTCCCTCACCCACGAGCCTGACTTCTGGCACTGTGATTTTACCATTGATCTTATGCGGATCTTCCTTAATGACTCTGGCAGGCCCGCGGCCGCCTCTTCTTCTTTTAATTGCGATAGTTTATAAATTTTTAATTAATCTCGATTTCCTTGACAATCTTGTCTTTGAATTCTTCCATCGTCATTTCTCCCAAATCTCCTTCTCCGTGTTTCCTTACAGAAACCGTGCCTCTCTCGGCTTCCTTTTCTCCAACAATCAACATAAATGGAATCTTCTTCAACTCCGCATCTCGTATCTTTCTGCCTGTCTTTTCGTTGCGATTATCAATCAGGCCGCGAATATCGTAATTTTCAAGGAATTTAGAAACTTTTTCTCCATATTCCTGAAATTTTTCGCTAATGGGCAAAATCGTATATACATCAGGCGCAAGCCACAATGGGAAATTCCCGGCGGTGTGTTCAATCAGAATGGCCACAAATCTCTCCATCGAACCAAAGGGTGCTCTGTGAATCATTACCGGCGTATGTGGCTGATTATCAGAACCTGTATAGGTCAATTCAAATCTTTCGGGTAAATTGTAATCCACTTGAATCGTTCCCAACTGCCATTTTCTGCCCAATGCATCTTTTACCATGAAATCTAATTTCGGACCGTAAAATGCAGCTTCGCCGTATTCCACCACTGTTTTTAATCCTTTTTCTTCGGCAGCCTGCATGATGGCATTTTCGGCTTTTTCCCAATTTTCATCCGAACCGATGTATTTTTCTTTGTTGTCCGGATCTCTCAAGGAAACTTGTGTAGTGAAATCTTCAAATCCAAGGGTATTGAAAACATACAAGACCAAATCAATGACATGTTTGAATTCATCGAGCAGTTGATCCGGAGTACAAAACAAATGGGCATCGTCCTGCGTAAATCCGCGAACCCTTGTGAGTCCATGGAGTTCGCCACTTTGCTCGTAACGATATACCGTTCCGAATTCGGCGTATCTCTTTGGCAAATCCCTGTAAGACCATTGAGAAGTTTTGTAAATTTCACAATGATGCGGACAGTTCATTGGTTTCAACAAAAACTCTTCACCTTCGTTGGGCGTGTGAATCGGTTGAAAACTGTCTGCACCATATTTGGCATAATGACCAGAGGTAACATACAAATCTTTGTGTCCAATATGCGGTGTGATGACCATTTCGTAGCCGGCTTTTTGTTGGGCTTTCATCAGGAAGTTCTCCAATTTCTTTCTCAAAGCGGTTCCTTTGGGCAACCACAATGGCAATCCTTGTCCTACTTTTTCGGAAAAAGTAAAAAATCCAAGTTCTTTTCCTAATTTTCTATGGTCCCGTTTTTTGGCTTCCTCCAAAAGATTTAAATATTCGGTTAAATCTTTTTGTTTCGGAAAAGAAATCCCATATACACGCACCAATTGTTTGTTTTTTTCATCGCCACGCCAATAAGCTCCGGCGGCATTCAGGATTTTAACGGCTTTCACAATTCCGGTGCTTGGAATATGTCCGCCACGGCACAAATCGGTGAAATTATCATGCGAACAGAAGGTGATTTCTCCGTCTTCAAGATTTTCAATCAGTTCGGTTTTGTATTCGTTTCCGGCGTATTCTTTCAAAGCATCGGCTTTAGAAATCGGATAAAGTCTAAATTCAGAATTTTTCCGGGCGTTTTCCAGCATTCTTTTTTCGATTTTTTCGAAATCCTTATCCGTGAAAACTTCGTCGCCGAAGTCCACATCGTAATAAAATCCGTTTTCAATGGCCGGCCCTATGGTCAATTTCGCATTCGGATA
>JAQVKJ010000327.1 GCA_028694715.1 Weeksellaceae bacterium
AAAAAAATATGGATGTCAACAAATTGTTGACTGAATTAGAGAATTCACTTGTCAATTCATCTGAATCTACTACCGATTTCAAATCTTGGCCACTCGACTTATTGGCCGATTACATCGAAAAAAAACACCACAAATATTGTGAGTCGAGAATCACTGAAATCAAACCTTACATTGAAAAAATCAATAGTGTTCATGGCAGTCAGCATCCTGAACTGAGTGAGGTGAAACAGCTTTTTGACAAAACGGCGGCTGAAATGTCAATGCACATGAAACGAGAAGAACTCACCCTGTTTCCGTACATCCGTAAATTGGTCAACGCAAAAGAAAAAGGAGTGAAAGTGGACAAACCTCGGTTTGGATCTGCAGAAAGCCCGATTGCCAGAATGATGGATGACCATGCCGAAGAAGGTGAACGATTCAGAAAAATCAGGGAACTTACAAATGATTATACAACTCCAGCGGACGGTTGCAATACCTATAAAATCACGCTGGAAATGCTCAAGGAATTTGAGGAAGATTTGCATTTGCATATTCATTTGGAGAATAATATTTTGTTTCCTAAATCGCTTGAAATTGAGAAAGAAGTCGGGGAGTTTTCCTGATTTTTTTAATGATTAAAAATGAAAAATAGTTTTCGTTATGGAAGAAAATGTAAAATCAATCAAAAGACACAAAGCCATTCAGATGTTCAGCCGTGAACATCATTATGCCCTATTGCTGTGTTGGAGAATACGGCAAGGGTTGAAGAAAAGCGTGGAACTTGACAGAATCAAACAGCTGAGCGACTGGACCTTCAAAACCTATCTGAAACCTCATTTTGAAGAAGAAGAAAAACATTTTTTCCCACTGCTGGATGAAGATGACAAACTAAAAAAACGGGCCATTGCAGAACACCGCAGACTCGAAAGGCTTTTTAATGATACTTCTGACATCAAAAGAGCACTAAATTTAATAGAAGAAGAACTGGAAGCACATATTCGTTTTGAGGAAAAAAATCTCTTCAATAGAATTCAGGAAGTCGCAGAGAATGAGCAGCTCAGGAAGATTGAACAGCTTCATCAAGAAATAAAACCGACCGATATCTGGAAGGACAATTTCTGGGATTGACTCAGTGCTTGAATGAATTCTTTAGAAAATTGTGGGTGATTGAATCTTGTCCGGTACGGTGATAAATATAGGACGGCATATGGGTTTTCATGATTTTAAAATTCATACTGACCGCCCTTTCATACAAATCCGAATCGGTGCCGATGGGAATATTTCTAAATCCTCCCAGTAATTTCATTGCATTTTGCTCCACAAAAAAAGTTCCTCCAATAATGCAGTCAGACAGGTGAATCATATTGCCGGGATTTTTTCGATCAGGAACGAATTCGTCTCCGATAATGCTAACACCTCCATGCAAAAGCTGCACCCCGGGATTGTTGCAAAGCAATTCATTTCTACTTTCCAAATGCTTTGGATGGTATTCATCGTCAGAATCAAGAAAACTGATGTAATTCCCACGACACATTGAAAATCCTGTGTTTTTGGCTCCTGCTTCACCATGGTTTTCCTGTCTGAAATACCTAATATTACTGTGGTTTTTCAGAAATTCACAAACCACTTCCGGGGTGTCGTCTGTACTACCGTCGTCAACTATGATGCCCTCCCAATCATCAAAAGTCTGATGAATCAGAGAATTCAGTGCACGAACCAACAAACGGGAACGATTGTATGAGGTAAGTATAATAGAAAATTTAGGTGACATATTTTGTACTGTTGTATGAGAGAATAACCAAATTTCGTAAAGTTAAGCCTTATCCATTAAATAATGCCACGAGTCAGCTAAATTCAAAAACTGACTTCACTTTTTCGGTTCGTTTTTCTTTGCTTTCCTGAATGAATCTGTGTTTTTGTCGTACCCATATGGACAATGCCTGCAGCCACTACGACAACAAAACCCTCTTCTTAGGAGATATTGTTCGGTGAAAACGATATAACCCTGCTCGGTTTTGTAATAATCTCCGTCTTTGTATTTGTTAGGATTCATTTTTTGGGGAAGACTTTTCTTCTTGGTCTCTTTTTTTGTAGGCCCTCAAAATCCGGGTGACCAGTTTGTGTCTGACCACATCTTTTTCAGTCAGTTTGACCATGCCGATTCCTTCCACTCCCTCCAGGATGTTCATCGCTTCTTTTAAACCCGATTTTTGTCTTGGCGGCAAATCGACCTGTTCCGGGTCGCCTGTGATGATGAATTTCGCGTTTTTCCCCATCCGGGTCAGAAACATTTTCATTTGTGAATGAGTGGTATTCTGAGCTTCGTCCAGAATGACAAAGGCATCGTCCAGTGTTCGGCCCCTCATAAAAGCGAGCGGTGCGACTTCTATGATTCCTCTTTCGTAATTTGCATTAAGTTTCTCAAATGGAATCATGTCTCTCAGTGCATCGTACAAAGGTTGCAGATAGGGGTCGAGCTTTTCTTTGAGATCACCGGGGAGAAATCCTAAACTTTCTCCTGCTTCCACTGCAGGCCGCGTCAGAACAATCCTTCTGACTTCTTTGTTTTTGAGTGCACGGACAGCCA
>JAQVKJ010000328.1 GCA_028694715.1 Weeksellaceae bacterium
GTTTGTCTGCTTTCAGCATTTGGAAACTCAAACAAATCAGCATGATGCCGCTTGATTCTCTCAATAATTTTCAAACAGATTTTCGCTCTGTGAAAGTCATTGTTTTTTGCAAATACCCATCCTGCGCGTGCAAACAATGACAGTTGTGAATTTTTGGAATTTTCACTGAGCAGCAAAGCATCTCTGGCTTCATCTTTTGTTAGTAGTAAATCCAGATGGTCAGGATGAATTTTGAAATATTCCTTCAACAATAAATCAAAATCGTCACAGAACAAAACGGGTTCATTGTCAAAATCTACATCCAACAGCCTGCCCACCATTTTGGCAAACTGTTCTATAAGTTTGAGCACATAATCTCTGCGAAGCATTTTTATTTGGGTTTTCTATAAAAAATATAAGCAGAAAGCATAAGCCCAATGAATTCGAGATACAAACCAATCAGTAGTGCTTTGTCGCCGGGCTCTTTTCCGTCAATGTTGTGATTGATTTTCAGGAATTTACCAAAAGCAATAAAAACAATACCAAAAATCAACAATGTTAAACAGATAAAAATCAGAGTAGAAAATTTCATTTTTAATTCAATTTGCCCGAAAGGCGTTTAAAAACTTTTTTAGGTGACTTTTCTTCGTACAGAATTTTGTGTACAGCCGCAAGAATCGGTGCTTTGACTTCCAATACTTTTTTAAGCTGATAAATACTTTTGGTTGCGTAATAACCCTCGGCCACCATGCTCATTTCCAATATGGCAGATTTTACGGTGTAGCCCTTGCCTATCATATTTCCGAACATTCTGTTTCTCGAAAAGCTCGAATAACCCGTTACCAGCAAATCGCCGAGATAAGCCGAATCGGTCACATTTCTTTTGACCGGTGAGACATGCTGTGTGATTCTGTTCATTTCGCGAGTGGCATTGCTCATCAGAACAGCCTGATAATTGTCTCCATAGCCTAATCCATGCGCAATTCCGGCGGCGATGGCGTATATATTTTTGAGTATGGAAGCGTATTCGGTGCCCAACACATCTTTTGAGAGATTGATTTTGATGAACTGAGATTTCAGACAATCCGCCACCATCTTTGCTTTCTCTTTGTTTTGGGCTGCGATGGTCAGATACGACAGCCTATCCAAAGCGACTTCCTCCGCGTGGCAGGGACCGCTGATGACCGCATAATTTTCGTAATCCAAACCGAATTGCTCATTCAGGTATTCACTGACAATTTTGTAATACTCGGGTACAATTCCTTTGATGGCAGAAACAATGAATTTATTCTCAATAGGAACCTCTAGGTTTTTCAGACAGTCATTGAGGTAAATCGAAGGAACCGACAGTATAATGAGCTCGCTTTCAGAAAATAAATAGTTGATATCGGTGGTAAGATTCAAAAATTTCTGATTGAATTCCACCGAACTCAAGTAATTCGGGTTGTGTCTGTTTTTCAGTATATATTCTTTGGTGGGCGCATCCCTTACCCACCAGCATACCGATTCCCGGTTTCTACTGAGCATCTTGGCGATTGCTGTGGACCAGCTGCCACCGCCGACTAATCCTACCTTGGGTTGGGGCATAAGCTGTGTTTTTACAACGCTCCAAAAGTACTAATTTTTAAAAGACCTGAGCAGGTTTCAATAAACTTTGAGTTTTTCCGCTTTCTTTTCAAACATTTTTTTGTTTCAAAAAGAAAGTTGAATTTTGCCAAACCAAAGCCAATAGAGATTGTACAAAAGACTTTTAAGTGAAACCGTCATTTACGGAATCGGCTCGATTTTGCCGAGGTTGATTTACTTTGCACTGAATCCGCTTTTCACTACGCAAATCAATACCGCCGAATTTTCAAAATTCGGACAACTCTACGCATTGGTCGCTTTTGTCAATGTGGTGTTGACCATGGGCTTCGAAACCGCCTATTTCCGTTATTCTGCCGACAAAAATATTTCTCACCGGGTTTTTCATACCGCCTTTTGGTTTGTATTCATCAACGCAACTACCTTTTTGCTTTTCATCTATCTTTTCAAGGTTCCGTTGTCGCAGGTCTTTGATTATACAGAAAACCCCGAATACCTTATTTATTTTGCATGGATGGCTTTCTTTGACGCAATTTGTATGGTGCCTTTTGCGTATTTACGGTTCACCAATCAACCCATCAGATATGCCGCAATCAAAATCGTTCAGAACTTGTTTCAAGTGGGTTTGGTCGTTGCCTTTTTCTTTCTGATTCCAAAAGAGTTTTTCATGAAAATCGGAATGGAATCCAATGTTTCCTACCCATTTGTCGCAAATGTCATCGCCTCACTCTTTGGAGTGCTCCTGCTTTTGCCCGTCATTAAACAAGTCAAATTCTTTTTCGACCGGAAACTCTTTAAGAAAATGTTCAAATACGGTTTCCCGGTGATGATTGCAGGTCTGGCATTTGTCACCAATGAAAATTTGGACAAAATTTTGCTCCGCGACATGATTGATGAATCAGAAGCCGGAGCCTACAACGGCTGTTATAAAATTGCAACCATTATGATACTGATGGTGACCGCATACCGCTTGGGCGTGGAACCATTTTTTTTCAAAAAAGCA
>JAQVKJ010000019.1 GCA_028694715.1 Weeksellaceae bacterium
CTTTTTTCAGAAACCTCATTTCTCTTTTGCCAAAATCCAAACCGGGGCTACCATTGGGTTATGCAAAAGTATCGATTTTTTTGTCTAACATTTCAGACAAAAGTTTAACGGACTCAACAATTTCAAATTCTGACTGGGCATCGGTTTCATTTGCCAGAATCGGATGGTTCATCGTATGTGCTCCTATCTGAAAAACTCCAGATTGATTCAACTCTGCCAATTGTTTTTCATCAATGTACTGACATTCTCTGACGGCAGCACCAAATTTCTGACGGTAAAGCGCTATGATTTCTTCGTTTTGATTAAGACTGAGGGTTTTCATCACCGATCTCGGAAACAATCCGTCGAGTTTTATTAACTCAATATTCAGGACTTCTGCAATGCAAACTTTCAATTGTTGTTTGTCGAATTCTGCAGATTCGAAGTACCAGAAATTGGTGCGATCTCTTATGATTTTGGGTGAAACAAAAATGGATGCATTCAGGCCTCTTCGTTTCAGCACTGGATAAATCAACGAATAGGTGGAAATATGTCCGTCATCTATGGTCAGGTGAACCGAATTCTTGGGAATTTTGCCTCCATCGTAATACTTTATGATTTCAGAAAAGGGAACAATCCTAAACTTTTCACTGATGACATCCAATGTATTCTCGAACCATTGGTCATCATATATGTCATGAAAGTTAATAATTCTCGGCATACACTTTTGTTTTCCATCCGGGTTGCAGCAAATATTTTACTCAGAGGGATTAATCGATGAATTCCATGAGTTCAGAAATATGGCCAGCCTTTTTAATCAGCTTGTTGTCTTTGTCCACCAGAAACAAGGTGGGCGTTGAAGCTACTCCAAACTCTTGTACTCCTTGGCTGTCCCATTGCGTCAGCTCAGTGTAATTGATCCAATCGAAATCCTTGGTGGCATTCTTGAATTCGTTAATGTCATAATCCAGTGAGATTGCAATTATTTCTCCACCGTTTTTCTTAAAATTGGGATAAAATTCTCTGATGAACGGCATTTCGTCATTGCATGCAGGACACCAAGACGCCCAAAACACAATGATTTTTTTATCGGCTTTGATTTCATACAGGGATTTGAATCCTTTCACTTCTTCTTTGAATTTGATGTCCGGCACTTGATTTCCTTCCAACATATTATGTGCAGCGAGGTTGGATTTTAATTCTTCAGTGATTTCACAAGTAAGCGAATTAGCCATTGAATAATACTTTTCGAGTACATTCCCAAACTGCTCTTTTGGCAGAACTGCGAAGGTTGCTGAGAGTACATTTTGACCACGGGGTGTTTCAATGTCGGTGGCCTCGAGCAATTTCTCAATGCCTTGTTCAACTGTTGAATTGATGTATTCTTGGCTGGTGGCACCGATGATGGAATATCTAAAATAATTCAGTACCAGTGTTGTCAGAAAGCCAGTTCCTTCCAGAAAATTGTTGTCTCTGGTCAAATGGTTAAGTATTTTGTTCATGTAAATTTCTCCAGCTGGTTTGGCGTCCACATGTACGGTGGACAGTTCGCTGAGTTGTGCATAATATTTGAGTAGCGGGAGTTCCGTAGCCGGATTCAGACCTGAAATTCTCTTTTCTTCTCTTACAATCGCCTGATAGAACTCGTCGGTGGTGTTATAATTTGATTTCAGTATGGGAAAAAAGTTTTGTTTCAAATCATTGAGATTGCGGTAGGATTGATATTTCTGGTAGCCGATTGCATTCTCTCCCACTTTGAAAAGCACATTTCTAAAGCTGGAATCAGGGGCATATTCGGCAGTGAACTCAACATTTTCGTTGTCTGAAAGTATATCCACACTCGAAGATCTTTGTAAGTTAGTGAGGCTAACAATTCCACTGTAGTGTTGGGGTATGTTGACTGAGAATTTTCCGTATTTGTCGGTTTCCACCCGATTGATGAGTTTGTCGGTGGCTCCTGTAAAAATTCTGACCATGATTGGTTTTTCAGAATAGTTTTTGATTTCACCGCTGATTTTGAATTGGCTGAAAGAAGTTGAAGAAAGCAACAACAGCAGTCCAAAAAATTGATTTTTCATTTTAAATAATTAGTTTGTCCAAAATTACACAATTTTTTTCTTGGTGCTAACGAGGGGTAGGAATTTATGATTTTGAGCCAATGAAAGGATTCCAAACAAAAAAACCCTCTCCATAGAAAGGGTTTGTGATTCGTTATGCTTGGTCTGTTATTGACTGACTAATTTTCTTTGTTTCCACAAATAAAATGTTGCGAAAAGAATTCCGGCAACTATTAACAGAATGACATATTGATCTACCGGTGTACTGGGTGTACCCGGTGTACCGGCGTCTTCACCGTAATCAGGTGGTGGTGGCACCTGGGCAAAGAGATTAATAACCGGCAATAAAATCATCAGTAAAGTTAGTAATCTATTTTTCATCAATCTATGGTTTAAGGTTGTTGGTTTATTTTATAATTTTCTGGGTGTAAACTTCTCCGGTGTTTGATTTAATTTTCACCACATACACACCTCTTGAAGCCAGCTTAATCTCCAAGTTATTTTTTGTATCTACCTTTTCGTAGGTCAAAATGTTTCTTCCGCTCATATCATACACTTTCACTTCAGCAAAAGCCCATTGGTCATTGAACTTCACAAAGTGTGAATCCTTGTCTTTGTATATGATTGTAGCAGAAGCGAGTTGATCATTGGTTCCAAGACCTTTGCCTGAAGGTCCCTCATTCCAATAGACTTCATATCTGTTTTTCGCACCGTTGGCAGGTATAGGCTCAATCACAAAGACAGATCCGTTTTGAACTTCTGCCAATTCATCGGTTTCATTGTCATATATATAGAAGGTGTTTCCGTCGCTAAAATTTTCATTTTCGTTTTGCAATTTGTTAAAGATACTTCCTTCAAACAATTCAGCTTTGATTTTGTATGAGGTCTGGTCGCCCTCCACTCTGTTGAAAAGCATTGGAATTGGTTTTCCTACAAATTCGATGTTGATGGCATTGATATCCATTTTTCTTTCTGAAGCAGTTACATGTCCGCCATCTGCTCTTTCTTGTGCCAGATAGAATCCACTGCCTTGGAAGTCATAATATTCAGCTTCGAATTCATTGGGCACTTCGTCTTCAACAACTGGACTTACAGCAATGTTTACTCTATTTCCGGTTTCGTTTCCTTCTTCATCGTACAATTTGAATCTCAGCTGATAGAATGCTGTACCGTTGCCATCTTGTGATACAACAGGCGAATCATTTGCTGTAGTTTGTGCAGGTTTTCCTCCCACATCTACATCCGAGCCAACTTGCATTTCAAAAGTTTTCAGACCGTCAGTAAAATCGATGGACTGATCCACAGGTGAATTCAACACCACCAGAAATGGTTCAAATGGTTTTACAATCAATGCTTCAGCATCTCCTGCCCATTGATTCAGCGATGAATTGTATGTGGCTTTGACCATGGTAGATGACACCAGTCCGGTTCCGTACGCCCAGGATGCAGTGTTGAGTTGCGCCACAGCGGAGAGATTGTCCAGATATACTCCGTCTTCATGAGCGCTTCCGTCGTTGGTTCCCATGTATGCCAAATTCAAGTTTGAAGTATAAGGGTTACCAAACTGATAAACATATTTTCCATAATTAAAATCAGTTGTGGTCAACACGGGATCATCTATATATGAGCTGTATTTTTCGTTGTGTGAATTGATCATGTCTTTCCAGCTGTCCCAATCAAGTCCGGGGAAATACATACTGGTATTCATCAATCCAGAATTGTACTGACCGTTGGAAGGGATTCCTCTATAAGTCAGCTTTGAGTTATTTTGCATGATGTTCAAGATGCCCGCACTTCCATAAGTCAAATTCAGGATGTAGTAATCGGTGGGTGAAATTGAGCTTGCATTGTTCAGGTGGTCAAACTCTGGATTTACAGAATTGTCCCAAGCCATCATTGAGGCCATGTACCTATTGGCTCCATTTACATAAGGTACGCCAAACAATCCCAACATTGCATCATTTGCATTATTGAAAACAAAAGGAATTGAAAACTGTCCCCATGAAAACGAAGAGGGATTGATTACTCCTTTTTCCATCGACAAACGACCGCTGGTGTTGTTCTGATCTCTGATAATGATTTGACCATAATTGGTATTGTCTGTCCAAGTGTTTACAATATTATCGCCGGTGGAACTCGCATTAAAGAACTCACCATCAATTTTAATATTACCGGCGTTGGTCACTACTGCTGTTCCGTCCCCGTTTTCTGCATCAGAATTCAGCGACAGATTTTGCCCAAAATACACCAAGGTATTTTCTTCCACCTTCACCGGTGCATTGTTTGTTATAAACACATTTTGGGAAAAACACAGACCCGACATCAGCCATACGCCTGCTAAAAGAAGTAAATAGTTGATCCTCATTTTATTACATTTAGGTTGGTTTATTTTTAATTGTTTTGTTATTGTTGAAATGCAAAACATAGCACAAATATATATAAATTTTCAAATCCCTAAAATTTATTTTGACAAAATTCGCTTCATTGGCTTAATCTTTTGAGATTTGGTTTGGTCTCAATATCTTCCCTTATCAATGTATATTCTTCAGGAAGTTCATCGATGGTGTACATCAATTCTGTGAAAATATCTTCGGTCACGGACCTCAGACCTCTGGCGCCCAGTCCCAGTGTATCGGCTCTTTCCACAATAAAATCAAGTACTCCTTCATCGACTTTCAATCTGACACCGTCAAGTGCAAACAATTTCTCATATTGTTTGATCAGTGCGTTTTTGGGTTCAGTTAGAATCTTCTTCATCGCTTCGGTATCAAGCGGGTTCAGATTGGCGATGACGGGCAATCGTCCAATCAGTTCAGGAATTAACCCGAAAGACTTCAAATCCATGGCGTTGACTTCTTTGAGCAAGTCGTCCGACTTACGGTGAATTTCACCATTTTTGAAACCGATGATATGTGTATTGAGTCGGTTGGCAATGTGTCGTTCAATGCCCGAAAATGCACCCCCTGCTACGAAGAGTATGTCTTTGGTATTGACTTCAACAAATTTCTGATCGGGATGTTTTCTACCCCCTTTGGGTGGAACATTTACCACCGTACCTTCAAAAATTTTCAGCAGTGCTTGTTGTACGCCTTCTCCGGACACATCGCGGGTAATAGAAGGATTGTCACTCCTTCTGGCGATTTTATCGATTTCATCTACAAAAACAATCCCTTTTTCTGCCAGTTGCACATCATAATTGGCATCCTGAAGCAGACGGGTCAATATGCTTTCCACATCCTCACCTACATAGCCGGCCTCGGTAAGTACCGTTGCATCTACAATGGCAAATGGGACATTCAGCATACGGGCGATGGTACGAGCGAGCAATGTTTTTCCACTGCCAGTTTCGCCAACCAAAACCACATTTGATTTATCGATTTCAACTTCATCTCTGTCCACTACCGGATTCAATATGCGTTTGTAATGGTTAAAAACAGCAACCGAAAGGACTTTTTTTGCATGGTCTTGTCCAATGATGTACTCATCCAAAAACTTTTTGATTTCCTTGGGTGATTTCAAAGGAAGCGGATTGACCAGTTCTTTGTTTCTCTTGTAAACAATTTCTTCCTGAACAATGCCGTATGCCTGTTCAATACACTGATCGCATATGTGACCTTCAATTCCTGCAACAAGTAAATTTACTTCGCTTTTACCTCTTCCACAGAATGAACATTTGTCCTCTTCCAATTTATTTTTCATTTTTAAAACAAGTATGCAAAGATAGCGATTTTTTATATGACACGCGACTCAGTTTGACTGAAAGTATTTGAAAGGAAGCAGTCTTCTCAAGTCTTTGTCATTGAGGAGAAAGCCGTAATGCAGAATAACGATGAGTTCAAATTTCCACAATTCAAATGCTATCATCATCAAAAGATGTATCAACAGTGCGAGAATCAACATGAAATATCTGGTTTTCTTCCATAGCACAAAAGGAACAAACAGCAATTGTTGTAGCATGATAAAATAAGCGATGAATCGGCTGAAAAACCCATCTGAAATTAATGGGTACAACCAACTATTTTCAAAATCTGGGTACTGTGCAAAACTGTAATAAACGGCTACCCCCTGCTGCCAGTGGATATGTCCAAGCTTAAAAAATGCATTGTTGAGATACACCATGAACAGATGCATAATCACCGACCAAATGGCCAAAACACAAATCAGAGGAAGCTTTCCTTTTGTCCTGCTTACAGACAGGAATCTGAAGCTGTCTGCAAATACAAAATACAACAATGAGAATTTCAAAATGGTGTCTCCCCAGGTCATGAATTGATACCCAAGATGAAAAAACAGCATATAAAACAACCAGACCAAAAACGCAGTCAGGTTTTTGAAAAGCCCGAGCATGAAGCAAAGCAACAAAACGCCGTAAATCAAGAAGAAATATTGGTAGTACGATGCCACGAAAACCGACAAATTGTCTTCGGGCAGCAAAGCGTTGAATTCAGGATTGAGCCAGACAGGTGCTGATGAATAAAGAAAAGACAAATCAAACAGCAAAAGCAAACCAATCAAGAGCCTGAATACCGCTGGATATATCGTTCTGTCTGCATTCCAGAATTCTTTCATCTCATTTATTTAAGCCAAGTTTCATAAAAAACTCCTTCGCCAGCAGTATAGGTGAAGCTCTCTTTGTAGTCAGTATCAAATGCCAGTACAATCGGTTTTCTGTACGCAGATATTTTGACCGAATCAAACCTCAGCTCTGTTTGAACGGATGCATACAGCCCAACATAATTCTTCAGATTGTCTGCGATGCGTCCCAAAGCCTCATTGCTCCTCACCTTTTCTTCGAAGTCGTTTGCGGTCTTTTTCTCCAAGGATTGATGCAAACTCATCTGATACTCATAATCAAAGGATTTCAGCGATTCTAAATAGAGTCTTCTTTTGATAAATACAGCTTTGTCGTGTAATAGCGAGACTTCTTTTTCAGAGGCGAGTTCTTCAGACATCAAAACCTTATGACTGACTTCTCCATTTGCATAAAATTCATACATTACATCGTAATTGGTCGTAGTGGCCGGAACATACATTCTGTATGCGGGCGGAGCAAACGGACTGAATTTCTTCTGAACGGATTTGGGCAAAATAAAACTTGCTCCGTACACCAATGCCCAGTAAAGGACAAAAAGTGCAAGGAGCAGTTTTCTGAAGTTCATCTTGTTTGCTTTAGTCTTTCGCTGGCAGCAAGATTTCGTCCACCATGCCGTATGCTTTGGCTTCGGTTGAAGTCATCCAATAGTCACGGTCTCCATCCTCCAGAATTTTTTCAAACGGCTGTCCCGAATGGTCTGCAATGATCTGATACAATTCTTCTTTGAGTTTCAGAATTTCTTTGAGCGTAATTTCCATATCTGAAGCCTGTCCCTGTGCACCGCCCATCGGCTGGTGAATCATCACTCTTGAATGCTTCAGCGAAGAGCGTTTTCCTTTCTGCCCGGCACAAAGCAATACCGCTGCCATGGAAGCTGCCATTCCGGTGCAAATTGTTGACACATCGGGTTTTACAATCTGCATGGTGTCATAAATACCCAATCCTGCATAAACTCCTCCACCGGGCGAATTGATGTATATCTGAATGTCTTTTGTTGCATCCACACTTTCCAGAAACAGCAACTGAGCCTGAATGATATTGGCTATTTCGTCGTTGATGGCCGTTCCCAAAAAGATGATTCTGTCCATCATCAGTCGTGAGAAAACATCCATTTGTGCTACATTCAGTTTCCTTTCCTCAACAATGTAAGGCGTCATGCTCTGAATGTAAGAATCCAAGTGGAGGCTGTTGATTTGCTGATCCTTGCCAGCATATTTTTTAAATTCTTTTCCTAAATCCATTTTTATACTTTAATTGAAATATCAAAATTACACAAATTTTTGGTTCTTGTAACTTGGCTTTGATGTTAGTGGTTGTGCTCGTGGTCGTGGTCATGGTCGTGGTCGTGGTCATGGTCGTGGTCATGGTCATGATGTTTGGCTGAATGCTTTTTCTCCACCATATCCATAAAATCATCAAAACTGATTTCTATTTCTTTTGCTTTTACATTGTCCTTGAAGACTTTTTTCATTTTATCACCAAAAACTTGTTCACTGATTTTTCTGAATTCATTTTCATTTTGCGCCGAACTCTGAACGATGTTTTCAATGTCATCGTCGGTCAGGTTAAACTGTCCGTACATTGCCATTTGATTTTTGATGTTTTCTCTGATGGCGTTCAGTACTTCTTCGTACTCAACTTTCACATCAAAATCTTCTGCGATTTTGGATTCAATCAACTGATAACGAAGTCCTTCTTCTTCTTTTTTCAATCTTTCTGCGGCTTCTTCTACAGACTGAATATTGTCATTTGAATAGTGCAACCATCTGCTCAAAAATTCATTGGGAAGTTCAAATTTGGTTTCTTTGATCAAGGCTTCCACAACTTCATTTACCAGATAATTGTCCGTCTCTCGAGCATACATTTTCTCAGCTTCCTGCTGAATTTTTTGTCTGAATTCTTTTTCGTTTTTCACTGTGCCCTCTCCATAAATTTTATCAAACAAAGCTTGGTCAATGGCTGCAGGTTCCTGAACACTGATTTCGACGATGCTCGCCTGAATCAGTCCGTCAAAATCCTTTTGTTCATCGGCTTTCATCCCGAGCAGATTTTCCAACACAGAAGCCTCTTTGCTGATTTCATTGAGTTTCAAAACCACTTTGTCCCCCACTTTTTTGTTGTGGAATTTTGAAGCTTTGGCCAGTTCATCGGTGAAGAAATAAGTTTCGTTTTCAAAACCGTCCTGCACTTCATTCTTGTCTTTGTCAAGTTCTTTGATTTGAACTTTTATGTTCACCGCACCTTCGTCAGCAACTTTGTCTATGGATTTTACTGCGCCGTATCGTTCAGAGAAGTTTTTTACATATTTAGAAATTTCATCTTCTCCTACCTTTATCTTGTATGTATCCACTTTGATTTTGGATAAATCCACTTTGAAGTCAGGTGCCAGTCCGATTTCGAATTCAAAATTCAGCGGATCTGCATTCCAATCAAAATCTGCCTGTTCTATTGGAAGCGGATTGCCCAGCATCGAAATATTTTCTTTGCGGATAAAATCATTGATTCCGGTTTGAAGCAACTGATTCACCTCATCGGCAATGATGCTCTTTTCAAATTGTTTTCTGACATAGCTCATTGGCACATGCCCTTTTCTGAATCCTTTGACAGAAGCATTTTTCTTGTATGTTTTCAAAGTTTTTTCCACTTTGTCCATGTAGTCGGACTTGTCAATACTAACTGTCAGTTGGGAATTCAGTGCGTCAATGCTGTTATGGCTGATATTCATTTCTTAAAAAATTTGGTTTGCAAAGGTACATATTTTTAATCTAAAATAAGACAGTCGATTTCAATGCTTTTGCTTATTGAATCTCTACATTTTTGTTGAATTTTCAAATTTCTGGCTGAATTTCATTCATTACTCACTAACTTTGTCTTCCCAATTATTCAAAATATGAGCTTAGAATCCAAAATCACTGAGCAACTGAAAGAAGCGATGAAGGCAAAAAATTCCATTGCATTGGAAGCACTTCGCGCCATTAAGTCAGAAATACTGCTGATCAAAACCTCAGGCAAAAGTACAGAAATCTCTGATGCACAAGAAACTGCGCTACTTCAGAAAATGATCAAACAACGAAAAGAAGCCGCAGAGCATTTCAGCGCAAACAACAGAACAGAGCTGGCCGAAAAAGAAATGGCGCAAATCGAAGTTATTCAGAAATTCTTGCCAGAACAGCTCAGTCCTGATGCATTGGAAGCAGAATTAAAGAAAATCATTGCAATCACCGGAGCTGCTTCTGCCAAAGACATGGGAAAAGTAATGGGTGTTGCCGGAAAACAACTCGCAGGAAGAGCTGAGGGAAGGGCCATTGCAGACATGGTCAAAAAATTACTGAATCAGGCCTGAACCCAAAATTATTTTTCTACCGAATTGATGACTTCGGTCATGTTTTTGAGCTGAAAATCAGAACTTCTTAACGAATTTAACTTTTTATGGATTTTTAACAGAATTTTAACCAGCTTCTAAAAACCGCTACCACAAAGAGTTACATCATTTTTTCGTCTCAAAAAACTAACCACCGGCATACTACAAACTGTAGCTTGAGGATGCCATCGTAATTTTGCGCTGCAAATCTGAAAATAAATTTAAAGATGAAATCAGTAGTTACATTTGTATTACTAATCGGCTTTATTGCATTCGGGGGTGCGTCTGTTTATAACGGCATCAAAGGTCTGTCAGGGAGTGGAAAAGCTTCTTGGTACGGCGGAAAATTTCACGGAAAGAAAACTGCGAGCGGAGACATCTACAATATGCACGAACTCACTGCCGCACACAAAACACTTCCGTTCGGGACAAAGGTGAAAATCACCAATCCGAAAAACGGTAAATCTGTAGTCATTGAAGTAAATGACAGAGGACCTTTTGTGAAATCAAGAGATTTTGACTTGAGTCGCGCTGCATTTAATGAAATCGGAAATACCAACAGCGGAGTAATCAACATAGAATACGAGGTAATCAATTAAGAAAAAAGGGAGATATATTGTATCAAAACCGTCAGCCTACTGACGGTTTTTTTGTTATGAAAACTCACTGCTCAAAATCAAAAAAGGAGAAATGAACCTTTCCATATTTCCTCGACTGAAGCAGATGTACATGATTTTTGAAATCAATGTTGCGCGGATGTTCCACAATCAATTCTCCACCCGGATTCAAAAAATTATTTGACTCAATCAATTCTATGAGTTCATTGTATTGCGATTGTACAAAATCATAG
>JAQVKJ010000329.1 GCA_028694715.1 Weeksellaceae bacterium
GGAATCCTACAAACTCAATGACAGCAATGTAAAAGAAGCCATTGATACAACCCGACTGGCCAAACAACTCAACATCAGAAATACCAATCAAAGAGTTCAACAAGCCAATCAGGCAACCCGTTCAGGCGAAGTAGCCCCCTTCAGGCTTCCTACAGAAGTGGAGTGGGAATATGCTGCCCTTGCACTCCCTGGTGATAGAGAGTACCACCAATACCAAGGAAAACCTGTGGTTCAGAACGAACTGAGAGGCGAGAAAGGAAGAGACCGCGGTTTCTATATGGCCAACTTCAAAGTCGGTAGAGGAGACTATTCAGGAATAGGAAGCTTCGGAAATGACGGAGCAGACATAACCACTGATGTAAAAAGATACCAGTCCAACCAGTTTGGTGTGTACGGTATGTACGGAAATGTGGCTGAATGGACTGCCGATGTTTATCGCCCCATCATTGATGATGAAGCCAGTGATTTCAATTACTTCAGAGGAAATGTGTTCAAAACAAACATCGATGACGGAAGTGGAGGCTTTGAAAAATTTGAAGATGATATCGAATACGATACCCTCAACAATGGTAAGCTTGCCTACAAAACCCTACCAGGTAAATACAAAAAAGAAGTCATTGAGGACAATGTTAATTTCAGAGACGGTAATAGAATGTCATGGTTAAACCCCAGGTTCGATGAGCCTCAAACCGATTTTGTGGTCGATTCGCTCGGCAATGTTATCCAAGGTGAAGACACCGGCGTGGCAATGTCCGTTGAAAGCGACACCAAAGAAATGTACAACTCACCGACCAGGAAATTCTATGTGGACGAAAAAGGTAGAGTCATCCTAGAAAAAGATGATGAAACCAGAACTACGCA
This sequence comes from Weeksellaceae bacterium, assembly GCA_028694715.1. Taxonomy (GTDB): domain Bacteria; phylum Bacteroidota; class Bacteroidia; order Flavobacteriales; family Weeksellaceae; genus Moheibacter. The sequence continues at coordinate 862 of JAQVKJ010000329.1, forward strand.
TATTTCCGATGAAGTGAGAGTCATCAAAGGTGGCTCATGGAAAGACCCTATATACTGGCTGGATCCCGGACAAAGAAGATTCATGCACCAAGCAGAAGCCACTGGATGGGTTGGATTCAGAGTTGCTCAAGACTATCAGGGCGGCGATGTCAAAACCAAACGCTCCAAAACAGGTGTAGGAAGAATGAAATAACAAATAAATCATGAATTTATCATAAGCCCAACCTGAATTCTGGTCGGGCTTTTTTTTATCTTTACCCCATGAAAATCCATGAACTATATTCGAAATTTTTGAAAGCCAGCACAGTCACTACCGACAGCAGAAAGGTGTCAGAAAACTCACTCTTCGTTGCGTTAAAAGGTGAAAACTTCAATGGAAATGAATTTATAGAACAAGCCATCCAAGCCGGTGCAGTCTGTGCGCTGACGGATGAAAAGGAAAGAGAAAATACTGAAAAAAATATATTTTATGTAAACGATTGTCTCAAAACTCTACAGGAGTTGGCTGCGTACCACAGAAGAACCATGGGAATCCCCGTCATTTCACTCAGTGGAAGCAACGGAAAAACCACCACCAAAGAACTGATTGCAGCCGTTTTGAGCAAAAAATACAAACTAACATACACACAAGGAAACCTGAATAACCACATTGGCGTTCCAATGACACTGCTTTCTATCAAACCCAAACACGAACTTGCCGTTGTGGAAATGGGCGCAAATCACCTGAGAGAAATTGAATTTCTTTGTAGCATTGCCCAACCTGACTTCGGCTATATCACCAATTTCGGAAAAGCACATCTCGAAGGATTTGGCAGCGAGGAAGGCGTCATCAAAGGGAAATCAGAAATGTACAAATACCTAAAGGACAATGACAAATCCGTTTTTGTCAATTGCAATGATTCCAAACAAATCGCACTGACCCAAGAAATGAACAGAATCACTTTCGGCCATTGTGAAGACGCAGATATCAGCTTTCAATATTCAAAAAACTCCAACGGGCTTTGTCCATCGATTAGCTATCAGACACACACAATACAAAGCCAGCTGATAGGTGATTACAACGCATCCAATGTAGCGGCAGCCATTGCCATAGGTTTGTATTTCAAAGTACCTTTGAAACAAATCAGCGAAGCAATAGAAGACTACAAATCCGGGGAGAACCGCTCACAAATCATTCAAAGAGAAAACCGCAGCATAGTCTTGGATGCCTATAACGCAAACCCGAGCAGCATGGAGGCCGCCCTGAAGAATTTTGAACAAATCGAAGGCAAACAAAAAGTGGTCATCCTCGGCGATATGTTTGAATTGGGAGAAACTTCAAAATCAGAACATCAGAGAATCGCAGACCTTGCTGCTTCATTAAAATTTGATTTGGTTTTTCTAATCGGTGAACATTTCAACCAAACAAAGATTGTAAGTGACAACATACAGGTGTTTTCCGATAGAGAAAATGCAGCAATCTTTTTCGAAAATCAACCATTGAAATTCAGTCATCTGCTCATCAAAGGTTCGAGACGAATGGAATTGGAAAAACTGACGCATCTCTTTTAAATTTGGTTTAATTTTATAAATTTGACATTTAACAACATCCATCAATATGTCTATTCAAAAGATACTCACCTTCACCCTCTTTTTGTTCATTGGTTTTTAATTTCACAATCAGGATTTTCTTGAATGGTCAGCAGA
>JAQVKJ010000330.1 GCA_028694715.1 Weeksellaceae bacterium
TCCGTAACTTTCAAAACTCAAATCATAACCAAAATTTTCAGGAATGTTCCTAATTTATGACACCGAAACCACCGGATTGCCAAAGAATTTTAATGCACCGCCAACCGACACAGACAACTGGCCGAGAATGGTTCAAATCGCCTGGCAACTGCACGACAAAACCGGCAAACTCATAGAGAATGATAATTACATCGTCCATCCCGACGGTTTTGACATTCCTTTTAATTCGGTACAAATTCACGGCATCACTACTGAAAAAGCACTTGCAGAAGGTCATCCGCTGGACGAAGTACTCGAAAAATTCAGACAAGTACTGAAAAAAGCAGAAATCCTCGGTGGACACAACCTTGCATTTGACCAAGGAGTCATCGGTTCTGAATTCGTAAGATGTGGGCTGGACTACCATGAAACCGAACTCCCTGTGGCAGACACCATGGAATCTTCCATTGAATTCTGCGCCATCCCGGGAGGACGATACGGAGGATTCAAAACGGCAAAACTTAGTGAACTATACAAAATCCTGTTCGACGAAGAATTCGAAGAGGCACACAATGCATCGGCAGATGTGAATGCAACTGCACGCTGTTTTATGGAAATGATTCGTTTGGGTGTATTTCAGAAAGAAGACATAGGTTTGAGTGAAGATGAAATTCAACAATTTAAAACCATCAACGAGGATACTTTTCGACCCTTTGACATCGAGATCAAATCACAAGTTCAGGATTTCGTTGAGTCGGGCGCCGGAAAGTTGAAAACGCTGAACGAAAACAAAAAAGCTACCACCGACGCTCCTTATTTTCATTTCCACAACCACACTTTATTTTCGATTCTGACAGCGACCAGTTCAATTGAAAGTCTTGTCAAGAAAGCCATTGAGGAAAAAATGCCGGCAGTAGGAATCACCGATTCAGGCAACATGATGGGTGCATTTAAATTTGTTGAAGCCATTCAGTCTGCCAATAGTGCAAAACTTGCAGAAATAGAGAGAAGAAAATCAGAAAACCCAGATGAGAAACCAGAGGAATTCACTCCCATCATTCCGATTGTAGGCTGTGAAGTATATGTGGCAGAAAATTATTTACAAAAAAAATTCACCAAAGACCAACCCGACCGTAGATATACCCAAGTCCTGATTGCAAAAAACAAAAATGGTTATCACAACCTCTCCAATCTCTCTTCTGCAGGGTACACAGACGGTTATTATGCGGGTTATCCCAGAGTCGGTAAAGAACTCATTAAGGAATTCAGTACAGACCTGATTGCTACTACCGGTTCGCTGGACAGCGAAATCCCCTACCTCATATTGAATGTAGGCGAAAAACAGGCAGAAGAAGTGTTCAAATGGTACCTGGATTTGTTTTTGGACGACTTTTATGTGGAACTCATTCGACACGGATTGCCGGAAGAAGAAAATGTGAATCAAACCTTATTGAAATTCGCTAAAAAATACAGCGTAAAAGTGATTGCACAAAACAATACTTTCTACATCGATCAAAAAGATGCTGAGGCACAAGACATTCTTGTGTGTGTAAGAGACGGTGAAAAAAAAGCAACACCCATTGGCCGAGGAAGGGAAAAACGATTTGGCTTTCCCAACGATGAATTCTATTTCAAAACTCAGGATCAGATGCGCTCTCTGTTTTATGATGTACCGGAAGCCATTGAAAACCTATCGGATTTACTTGCCAAAATTGAACCCTATCCGCTGACAGAAGAAATCCTGTTGCCAAAATTTGATATACCTGAAGAGTTCAAATTCGAAGAGGACGAATTGGACAACGGCATCCGAGGTGAAATGGGATATCTGAGATACCTGACCTACGAAGGCGCACTGAAGCGATACGGAGAAATCACAGACGAAATCAGAGAAAGACTTGATTTTGAATTAAATACTATCGAGATGACCGGTTATCCGGGTTATTTTCTCATCGTCCAGGACATCACCTCTCAGGCAAGAAAAATGGGAGTCTCGGTGGGCCCGGGAAGAGGTTCGGCCGCCGGTTCTGCGGTGGCTTACTGTATTGGAATTACCAATGTGGACCCAATCAAATACAATCTTCTTTTTGAGAGATTCCTTAATCCCGATCGGATTTCAATGCCCGATATCGATATTGATTTTGACGACCGTGGTCGTGAGAAAATCATTCAATGGGTGATAGAAAAATATGGGAAAACCCAAGTAGCCCAAATCATCACCTACGGAACCATGGCTGGTAAATCGGCCATCAGAGATACCGGTAGAGTCCTTGACTTACCCTTGTCGGATGTGAATCGTATTGCAAAAAAAACACACATCAAACTCAATGATTTGTTCAGAATGGACGAATCTCAGCTCAAATCAAAACTCAATGGTGACGAACTCAATGACGCACTAGAATTGAAGAAAAATGCACAACATGACAATCTGGAAGGCGAAACCCTTCGACAGGCAAAAGTCATCGAAGGCTCTCTCAGAAACACGGTGGTGCATGCCTGCGGGGTCATCATTACTCCCAAAGACATCAGACAAATGGTCCCGGTGGCTGTCGCTAAAG
>JAQVKJ010000331.1 GCA_028694715.1 Weeksellaceae bacterium
ACCAAAGGATTTAGACAAAATATATTATGCAGAAATGACCGATGGATTTGAGCGCAATGAATTGTTAAGAAATTTTTCTGATGTTTTTGTTAATAATGTAAACTTATTACACAATTCTGATTCCCAAAACAAAGTCCAATTGTACAACAATATGGTGAATTCTTGTATCGCCTGTCACAAATCAGAAGTAGGTTGTATTGGTCCTATACCAAGAATTAAAAAATTATTGATTCAGTAATTAAGTGCTGTATTACAATGAGTTGGGCTGTCATAAAATGCACATGTCCAAGAACCAACACATATTTTGAACAAACTTTGTTGACATAAAGCTTCAAAGCCTGTTTTGAAAAATCATGAGAAAATTTTATAACGATAAAATGCTATGATATCTAATCCTACAGTGTGAAGCGATTGAAATTCTGAATTTTAAGGGCGATAATTTTGTTTCCTATTTTATAATGATTTTTATGTATTTTTGGCTCAAGTTCTGATACAATCATGGCCAAATATATTCCCAACAACATCCTAAGACAGCTGCTGTTCATTGCGGTTACTCTTCTTATGTTGATTATAGTACTGAGCAATCTGTGGCAGTTCCTTCCGGGTGCACTCGGCGCGTTCTGTCTGTATGTGCTGATGATTCATCCGCTCAGATGGATGGTCAACAAAAAGAAAATCAAAAAATTATTTTCAGTATTGATACTTATGGTTATCAGCTTTGCTGTGGTGGTAACTCCACTTATATTTCTAATCAATATGCTCACTGACAAAGTAGGGGATGCCATACAAAACAAGACGGAGATTCAGGAGAAAATTGAGCTGGGACTAAGAAAAATCAATCAAGAATTTGGAATTGACCTACTCAAGGAAATCAATCTGAGTGATTTGACTTCATTCATCATGAAAGCGATTCAGGAAATTCTTAATACATCAGTCAATGGGGTTATTCAAATAGGTGTGGCTTACCTCATCCTTTATTTTATGCTGATGAATTATCAAAAAATGGAAAATTGGTTCTACAAAAATATCCCACTCAGAACCGAAAACTTGGAAACGCTGAACAAGGACCTGAGAGATTTAGTGGTTTCAAATGCCGTGGGCGTACCGCTGGTGGCATTCTTACAAGCGGTAATTGCCTATGTGGGTTATTTGATTTTTGGTCTGGACGGAGCCTTCAATTGGTTCATACTCACTTTCTTTGCTGCCATGCTGCCCGTGGTGGGTGCAGCACTGATTTACATTCCCGCAGCATTATATCTCTTGGCTGCTGGTGAAACAACCAATGCCTATCTGCTGGTTGCATATGGCTTTATAGTGGTAGGACTGTCCGATAATATTTTCAGACTATGGCTACAAAAAATTATGGCAGACATACATCCGCTTATTACGATTTTTGGGGTCATTCTCGGGGTCAATGTGTTTGGATTTATCGGCATTATATTCGGCCCGATATTTATGTCGCTTACCATCTGGATGTTCAGGATTTATAAACTTGAATTTTCAAACCGAAACATCTCGGAGGCCGACCGGATGACTTCTGAGAAAACTGAAACTTAACGATTGACGAAATCAAAAAAAACCACGATGAATTTTCATCGTTCAGGAATTTTTGTAGCTTTGTAGCTCGAAGAAACAGAATAATATTTTTTATTCTCTTTTGGGGGTCGTTTTTGGTCAATTGCCTTTCTGCCACCGAGGTTTAATTAGCAATAGCAATTAAGTCCGTTTGAAACGCAACAATGCCTTGAATAGCACCCCCTTTTTTGTACCTTGTAATTTCTACTGATCAACCACCCACTCTTTTGACTTTGAATCCTTTGTCTTTCAGAAACTGCATGATTTTATCGCGGTAATTTCCCTGAATAATGATTTTTCCCTCCTTGTAACTTCCACCCACACCAAGCAGTTTTTTGATCTCCTTCGACAGCAGCTTAAGATTCTCATCGCTTCCATTGACAACTTCTAAGATGGTATGCGGTTTTCCATTTCGCTTCTCGAATTTGCATATGATTTCTTCCTGCTGCATCCGTAATTCATTCTCCTCAACCACCTCCTCATCCGCTGTCGGCACATGGTCGGGGAATAATTTCCTGAGTTGGTCTTGTAAATCCATAATTCAAAACTACAAAAAATATCACCCTACAAAGCTTGATTTTTTCAACAAATCATTTATTGTTTTAAATTAAGATATAAATCATATTATTTGCCTATTTTTGTCATTTGGTAAACTTCTTTCAACAATATGAGTTCTAAAAATCATAAAAATTCTGACCCTGTATGCAGCGATTGCGCCAATAGTTTTGACAATCTATTTTGTAAAATTAAAGGCAGTAAACTGGATGAACTTATTGATGAAAAAACCTTTACAAAATACAGTAAAGGCGAATTTATTTTCAAAGAAGGAACCCGTCCGTTTGGGATTTTTTGCATGAAATCAGGAAAAGTAAAACTGGTCAAAGCAGGTGAAGACGGGCGCAACCACATTCTCAGACTCCATCGCCCAGGAGATTTGCTTGGATA
>JAQVKJ010000332.1 GCA_028694715.1 Weeksellaceae bacterium
ACAATGTTGTAAGCCAAGTTTTTTGCTTTTTTCTCTGAATAGGGCATGGCGTAATCTCCAAAGAAATAAAGTCCGACCGAAAGCATAATAATTACACTAAAAACGGGCATTAGAATTCTTGCAAGCGAAATGCCTGAGGCTTTAATTGCTGCCAGTTCATAGCGTTCGCCAAATCCACCGAAAGTCATGATGGAACCCAAAAGTATAGAAAGCGGTAAGACGAGTTGTATAACATTGATTCCCAGGTAAAAGAGAAGTTTTGCGATGGTGAAAAAACTCAGCCCCTTTCCCGCATATTTGTCCATTTCCTGCCAGGCGAACTGAACGATGAAAATGAAAAACAATATACTGAAAATCAAGATGAACGGACCGACAAAGGTTTTAACTGTGTACCAATCAAGCTTTTTAACCATTATATGGGCGTTACTATATAGCCGTCTTTTTCGTATTTAGACTGGTCAAATTTAAACAAAGCCTTTGGAATTATTAAATTTTCCAAGTATTCTTTTACGGTGAATTCCCTGGAATTTCCCACTCCATAATACTCTCTGTAATTGTACAAAGTATGGTTGTCCGTATAAATACCTACGATTGCATAATCGATTTCAGTTTTTGATTTTGGGGTGAGTTTCAGGTATTGAACTTTTTTTCCGTTTGCAGTACCTGTTTTGTCCATGCTGGCTTCAAAATTGTCTTTGTATATATTCAGAATTTTTGTGGGGGACAAAAAATCATTGCTGTCGGGGGAAGGTTGTGAAACAGTTACCTCCTTGTCTTCTTTTGAGATTGTATAGAGGTTCTTCCCGTCGTACATCTGGCGGATGTCCATGATTTGAACGCTGTATTTGTCTTTGGAAGCATAGAGGTCTCCAGTTTCTGTTTCGGGATGGTTGCTGTCATGAAATTCAAATTTGATGTAATATGCTGCTATCGACTGATAATTCTTGCTGACTTTGTTGAGCAGTTCGCCGGCGGATTGGGCATATAGTCCTGTAGCTGCAAACATTACCATAAAGCTGAGTAAAGCCGTCTTTTTCATGGGATTAATTTTGGTTCAATCCATCCAACAACTGTTCCAAACTCATTTCATCTTGTATCAATACCTGTCGTGCTTTGCTGCCTTCATGTGGTCCGACAATCCCGGCGGATTCCAGCTGGTCGATGAGTCTGCCGGCACGGTTGTATCCCAGTTTCAATTTTCGTTGCAACAGAGAAGCTGAACCTTGTTGGGCAAGGACTACCACCCGGGCGGCATCTTCAAAAAGCGGATCCCTTTCGTCCAAATCAAAATCCATCACATTGTTCTCATCTCCCACATATTCGGGTAATAAAAAGGCTTCGGGAAATGCCCTTTGAGAGCCAATGTATTCGGTGATATTGTCCACTTCCGGCGTGTCCACAAAGGCGCATTGCAACCTGATGAGCTCATTTCCGGTAGTGTAGAGCATGTCTCCTTTACCAATCAACTGATCTGCACCGGTAGAATCCAGTATGGTTCTTGAATCGATTTTTGAGGTAACTCTGAAAGCCACTCTGGCGGGAAAGTTGGCTTTGATGATTCCGGTAATTACATTGACAGACGGTCTCTGGGTTGCAATAATCAAATGGATTCCCACCGCTCTGGCCAATTGTGCAAGTCTTGCAATCGGAGTTTCGACTTCCTTTCCGGCAGTCATGATTAAATCTGCAAATTCGTCAACTATCAAAACAATGTATGGCAGATATTTATGCCCTTTCTCCGGATTGAGTTTTCGTTGTCTGAATTTTTCGTTGTATTCTTTGATGTTTCTTACAAATGCATTTTTGAGCATTTCGTAGCGTGCATCCATTTCCAGACAGAGCGAATTCAGCGTGTAGATGACCTTGGTGTTGTCGGTGATGATTGCGTCCTCGCTTTCCGGGAGTTTGGCCAGATAGTGCCGTTCGATTTTGGAATAGAGGGTCAACTCCACTTTTTTGGGATCGACCAGCACGAATTTCAATTCGGTGGGATGCTTTTTGTAGAGGAGTGAAGTGATGATGGCATTGAGTCCCACTGATTTACCTTGGCCGGTTGCCCCTGCCATCAACAAATGAGGCATTTTGGCCAGATCTACCACAAGTGTTTCGTTCTAAATGGTTTTTCCGAAGGCAATGGGCAGTTCCATTTTGGATTGTTGGAATTTGCTCGAAGAAATCACAGACCGCATGGAAACTATGGTCGGATTGCTATTGGGTACTTCTATCCCGATGGTCCCCCTGCCGGGAATCGGAGCGATGATTCGTATGCCCAACGCGCTAAGACTCAAGGCTATGTCGTCCTCGAGGTTTTTGATTTTAGAAATGCGAATACCTGCTTCCGGCACAATTTCATAAAGCGTCACCGTTGGGCCGATGGTAGCTTTGATTTGTGAAATTCCGATGCCGTAATTGGCCAGTGTCTCAACAATCTTGTTTTTGTTTTGTTCAAGTTCTTGTTGATTGATGGTCACATTGTCAGCGGTTTCGTATTTATTCAGCAAATCAAGGCCGGGAAGATCG
>JAQVKJ010000333.1 GCA_028694715.1 Weeksellaceae bacterium
GCGATTGAGTATTGAAAATCAATTCATAAACCCGGTCGGCTTCCACTCCAATGTCCATCAGTGACGCTACAATCCGATGGGTGGAGGCGGTAGTGTTCCTGAACCTGAAGTTTCCGGTGTCTGTCAGTATGCCTGCATAGATGCACTCGGCGGTATTTCTGTCAATTTTATCGGTGTGCCCCATGGCTTCAATGAAATTATAAACCATCTGACAAGTGGCCGGGATTGTGGTGTCTGAATACATAAAATCAAATTGCTGTGGCTGCTCATGGTGGTCGATCAACACCTTGGGTGCCTTCGATTTATCGAGCCACTCACCCACTTCATCGATCCGGCTTGAGGTATTGAAATCGAGAACAAAAATCAGTTCGGCATTCTCAACATAATTTCTTGAAAGAGAGGGACCGTATTCTGCAATATGAATTTCCTTGGCACCTTCCATCCATTTCAGAAATTTCGGGAATTCGTTCGGAACAATCACCTCGCAACTGTGACCAATGGCAGTCAGATAACGCTTCATTGCAAGTGTTGACCCTATGGCGTCCCCGTCTGGATTACGGTGAGTAAGGAGTACAATCTTTTTGGGTACGGAAAGCAGTTTTCTCAATTCTTCAAAACGAGTCATTTGCATAGTGGGCGAAGATAAATTTTTCTGACGATTTTAGCAATAAAATTTCTTTTGTTCGTGCATTTCCAAACATGGTCAGGGTTGTTTCGGCCTACAAATCTCTACTTCTCAGTAGCCAGTAGGAGAACAATGTGAAAATCAGAATATAAACCACTGACACGATTACAAACGAAAAATCGACTGTAGAATAACTAAAAACCGAGCCTCCGGAAATTAATCCGTTGGGGTTGATACCCGGAAAGTCAATCAATTTTGAAGATGTGCTCAGTGGCAGATTGTTACTGATATAAAATCCTTGTGGGTCAATATTTTTGAACCCTTCACCCAGCAATGCTTTCAGAAGAACTTCGGCCAAAGAAATCATGCCTTCGGCCATCCACAAAACAATCAGTCCAAGAAACGCAAATGCGGTTCGCTTCAACAAAAATGAAAGAAACAGACAAATCGAAAAGAACAAACTGAGTTTCAAAAAATATGCTCCGATGAATTCTATGCCTTGAAAAATATTTTCACGGTTTTCTGAAAAAATCAATCCGAGAGTCAAGGCAATACCAAAAACAAAAACGGTGGAAAGCAGTGCGAAAATCAAATTGGTCATCACTTTGGAGACCAAAAATTCTCTTTTGCTCAAACCGTCTATCAGATTTTGTTTCAGGGTTCCGTTGGAATATTCGGCAGTAACATTGGTGATGATGATGACGGCGATAAAAATCTTGAGAATCGCAATTCCATAGCTCAGGTTCTGCCAAATGACAGGAAAATCAAATACCCCCATTTTGACGAAATTCACTTTTATTCCGCCAATATTGGGCTTGATGTTGGCCAGAATGAGTGCAGCGGCAATTAGGATGATAAAATAAATAATCGTAAAAGTACGGGTGGCTTTGTAATAAACGATCTTATTCCATTCAATTTTCAATAATTTCATCATATTGGTCTCAATTGTTTTGGGTGATTCGCAGGAACTGACTTTCCAAACTTTCCTTTTGTTTGCTCAGGTGGCTCAGTACAATTCCTTTTTCAAACAGCAATCGATTGAGGCTGGCGGCATCTACATCTTCTTTCATTATGGCTTTCAAACGATTTCTATTTTCAGTGATTTTTTCAAAAAACGACATTTCGGAGAGTAAGGCCTTCAACTTCTCATTGTCGTCTGCTTCCATTTCAAAATGTCCGAAACTGCTGGTCATGTCTTCTACTTTGCCCGAATAAAGTGTTTTCCCTTTCTCAAGTATCACCACATGCGAACAGACTTTTTCGACTTCATCCAAAAGGTGACTGGCCAGAATTATGGTTGTTCCACTTGCTGCTATCTGCTGAATGATTTCTCTTATTTGTATGATTCCCTTTGGATCGAGTCCGTTGGTAGGTTCGTCCAAAATCAACACCTCCGGGTCATTGAGCATTGCGGCAGCAATCGCCAACCTTTGTTTCATCCCCAATGAAAAGGTTCTGAATTTGTCTTTTCTCCTTTCATACAAGCCAACGATTTTTAATTTTTCTTCTATATTTTTATATGCTGCATCTTTGATTTCCGCAACAATTTCAAGGTTTTTTTCTGCTGTCAAATAGGGATAAAAATTGGGTCGTTCAATGATGGCTCCTATTTTTTTGAGTGAAGACACGCTGGCTTCTTTCCCAAACCAACGCCAATCACCTCTGGTAGGATTGATTACATTCAAAATCATTCCCAATGTGGTAGATTTACCGCTTCCATTCGGGCCGAGCAATCCGTAAACATTCCCTTTTTCGACCGAAAAACTCAAATTGTCCACTGCGGTAAGCCTCCCGAATTTCTTTGTCAGATTTTTTATTTCAAGTACATTTTTCATGGTTTTTATTCAAATCAGAATTATAATATTGGTATGATTTTACTGCGAAAAGTAACAA
>JAQVKJ010000334.1 GCA_028694715.1 Weeksellaceae bacterium
TTTGGAAATCGGTTTGAAGAAATTTTCGAACTACCTTTTTCATATTTCTTTGTTACCATTATTTTTTCCTTCCGCTAAACATTTTTCAATTCCCAATTTTGCATTTTCAAATTCAGGAATGAATCTTTCTTTAAAACTCATTTTTCTGTTGAAGCTTTTCTTATAATGACCGCCAAACCTCAATCACACAAATGTAAAACTAATTTTTTAACATTGTTAAATGCAATGATCACTTTCCATCCCCCATCCCCCAACTTGCCGGCACCCGATAAAATAAATACCTTTGCACCGATGAAAATCCTGTACATCACCAACGGCATCAACGGCTCCGGCGGACTCGAGAGAGTACTCTCGGTCAAAGCCTCAGCTCTGGCCGAGAAATTCGGACATCAAGTCTGCATTGCCACACTCAACGAGCAAAACCATCAAGCCTTTTATGCCTTCAGCCCCAAAGTGAAATTCATCGGCTTCAATGCCAAAGGAAATCCGCTCAGCTATCTGTGGCAATACCGTAAAGCACTGAATAATCTTCTGGCAAAGGAACAACCCGACATCGTTTCGGTTTGTGACGACGGCCTCAAAGGTTTTTTTGTGCCCAACATCGCCAAGACCCAAGCCAAAATCATTTATGAGCGACACGCCTCCATCCGACTGAATACAAACAAAAGCCTCAAAGGAAAACTGATGAAATGGCTGATGATAAAACAGGCACCCAAGTTTGATAAATTCGTGGTCCTGACCCCGGGGAATACCAAAGAATGGAATTCTTACAATCTGACGACCATCCCCAATCCCTTGGGCTTTGAATGTGAAAACCTCCATCCGCTGAATCAAAAAAGAATCATCGCAGTCGGAGCGCATTCTTGGAACAAAGGACATGATTTGTTGCTCAAAATTTGGAGCAGAATCGAACCGGATTTCCCGGATTGGCAACTCAATATCTATGGGAAAATCGACAAAGACAGGGTTTTTATAAATATGGCCAAGGAACTAAACTTAAAAAATGTACACTTCCATTCCCCGGTTCAAAACATTCAAGCCGAATACGAAAATTCCTCCGTTCTGGTACTTCCTTCTCGTTCGGAAGGATTTGGAATGGTGCTGATAGAAGCCATGGAGTGCGGCCTTCCATCGGTGGCCTTTGACTGCCCCTCAGGTCCGGCAGACATCATCACCCATGCGGTGGACGGTTTCCTGATTGAAAATGGAAATACAGTGGATTTTGAACTGAAATTAAAAATGCTCATGAACGACCACTCACTCAGAATCAAAATGGGCAGTTCAGCCAAAGAAAATGCAAAGAAATATCGACCCGCTGTTATTCTAAACCAATGGAACAGCCTATTCAAAGAATTATGCCCAGAAAAAATGTGATTCAGTAAATGAAAAAAAAGATACTCATCATTTCGCACAACCTCCGCATCGGCGGCGTCGAAAGAAGCCTGATTGGTCTGCTCAATAGCATCGACTATTCCCGTTTTGAAGTAGATTTGTTCCTGTTCATCCATGACGGCGAATTTCTGAACATGATTCCCAATGAAGTAAATTTGATCCCCCAAAACAAAGTCTATGCTTCCATGCTCAAACCGGCCATACAAAACCTGAAATCCGGAAGCTTCTCTACCCTCTGGATGAAAGCACGCGCCAAATTCAAAGCCCGCCTGTTTATGCTGAAACACAAAAGAAAGTCAGTCGAAAATTTGGTGTACCTCAATTATATGCAACGAGAAATGCTGCGGATTCTTCCGCCAATCAGCAATGAATCCTATGACTTGGCCCTCAGTTTCCTCACACCGCATTACATCGTTGCACATAAAGTAAATGCACTGAAAACCATCGCATGGATACATACCGATTATGGGCATTTTGACATGGACAAATCCGCAGAACTACAAATGTGGAACGACTGCGACTACATCGCCTCGGTCTCTGATGATTGTACAACCGGTTTCCTGAAACAGTTCCCCCAACTGAAGTCCAAAATCATACTGCTACACAACATCCTCGACCCGCAAACCGTGCGAAAACTCGCAGAAGAATTTGTCGTACAAAACGAAATGCCAAAGAGTGAAGGTGAATTGATTCTCTGTTCGGTAGGCAGATTCTCTTATCAGAAGAATTTTGACAATGTCCCTTTTATTGCCCGAAAATTACAACGAAAAGGAGCCAAATTCAAATGGTATATCATCGGGTTTGGGGGCGAAGAAAACCTCATCAGAGAGAATGTCCAACGAACAGGGATGCAAAATACAGTCATCATCTTGGGCAAAAAGGCAAATCCATATCCTTACATGAAAGCCTGCGACATCTATGTGCAACCCTCTCGTATGGAGGGCAGGGCAGTGAGCGTAACCGAGGCACAAATCCTTTCAAAACCGGTGGTGATTACAGACTATCCCACCGCACCCACACAATTCAAAAACGGTTTCGACGGTCTCATTGTGCCAATGGACAACCAAGCTTGCGCCAATGCCTTGTTCGAATTCATGAATGACAAAGTAAAACAGAAAACACT
>JAQVKJ010000020.1 GCA_028694715.1 Weeksellaceae bacterium
ATGTTTGTCGGCGTCCCAACTGTCTTTGACATCGCACCAATGACAACCCACATCACAACCCCCCAATCGGATGAAATAAGCGGCCTTGCCGGAATGCGTGCCTTCTCCCTGAAGGGTGTGAAAATGCTCCATCACCGGAAGAATTTTGCCTTCTTTCAGTAATTTCTGCTGTTGTTCAGTGATGGAATGAACCTGAATCATTTTATGTTTTTCTTGTAAGCCAACAGTGTGTTTTTCAGAAGCATAGCACGGGTCATTGGACCTACACCACCGGGGACGGGGGTCATCCATGAAGCTTTTCGGCTGACATTTTCAAAATCAACATCTCCCACAAGTTTGTATCCCTTTTCTGAATCATCATCCACCCTTGTTATTCCTACATCGATGACCACTGCACCTTCTTTGATCATATCGGCTTTCAGAAAGCCGGGTACGCCCAAAGCTGTGATTATAATATCGGCAGATCTTGTGAAGTCTGTAATGTTCTCAGTATTGCTGTGAGTCAATGTTACCGTACTGTTTCCGGGGAAATCCTTGCGCCCCATCAAAATGCTCATCGGTCTGCCTACAATCCTACTTCTTCCGATGATGACTGCGTGTTTTCCGCGGGTGGGAATATTGTATCGTTCCAACATTTCCAGAATTCCGAAGGGCGTCGCAGGCAGGAATGTACTCATGTCCAACGCCATTTTCCCAAAATTTGTCGGGTGGAAACCGTCCACATCTCTGTCGGGATTGATGGCCTCAATGACTTCCTCTTGGTCGATTTGTGCAGGCAGTGGCAGCTGAACGATGAAACCGTCTAGGTCTTTTTTTGTGTTGAGTGTGTGGATGACCTCAATCAATTCTGTTTGTGAAACCGTATTGGGTAGTTTGACCAATGACGATTCAAACCCCACTTGTTCACAGTCTTTGATTTTATTGCTCACATATGTCTGGCTTGCACCATCGTTGCCCACAAGTACGGCTGCCAAATGAGGTTTCCTTTTGCCTTCACCCACTGCCGCTTCCACGGCCTGTTTGATTTCTTGTTTGATGTCTTTTGCGAGTTTTACTCCGTCTAAAATCTGCATGTGCTGGAAATTTTTCACAAAAATACGAATTTGAAGCCGGATTGAAACTGTGGCTTATCGAAATTAATTGTAACGAAAAGCCACTTTGTGATAGATTAATTTTATTTTTCATAGATTTTATTTCAGACATAATTTTATTTTTGGCAAATGAAAGAAATCGCCATCATAGGAGGCGGTGCTGCCGGATTTTTTACAGCTGCCAATCTGGGAATGAAATGGGGACAAAAAACAGTGATTTTTGAACAGTCTTTGCATCCGATGGGGAAAATCAGAATTTCGGGCGGTGGCAGATGCAATGTCACCCACGCTTGTTTTGACCCCGCAGAACTGGTGGAATTCTATCCGAGAGGAAAAAAGGAATTGCTTTCTGTCTTTCATAAATTCCAGCCCGGCGATACGATGGAATGGTTTGAAAGTAGGGGAGTCGCACTGAAAATTGAGAATGACAACAGGGTCTTTCCGGTATCTGATGATTCAATTTCAGTGATCGAATGCCTGATGAACCAAGCCGAAAAGAATGGTGTTGAATTCCGGTTCGGTGAGGGAGTTCAGCAAATCAGCCGGTCGGAAGACGGATTTTTACTTCAAACAAAATCCGGTCAATACCGTTTCAAAAAAGTGGTTTTCACACCCGGAAGTAGCCCCAAGGCAATGGAAATCATCAGGAGATTGGGACACAACATCGTGCCATTGGTTCCTTCGCTTTTCACATTCAACATCAAAGACAAACGAATTGACGGATTGATGGGCATAGGATTTGAGCAGGCCGAAATTTCAATTCCCGAACTCAAACTTTCAGCAGAAGGCCCACTACTGATTACGCATTGGGGGTTGAGTGGGCCTGGCATACTGAAATTATCGGCACTGGCTGCCGTCGAACTTCACCGTTTGAATTACAATTTTAAAATCAAAGTAAATTTCATTCAACAGCAGTACAATGAGAGCGTAGATTTGTTGAATCGATTCAAGCTCGAACATTCCAAGAAGTCGGTACACAAATTCAATCCGTTTCCATTTCCCAAAAGATTCTGGCAAGGGTTGTTGTCCCAAGCGGACATCAGCCCCGGACTGACTTATTCGAACTTCAATAAATTTCAACTTCATCAACTAGCAACTGAGCTGACCGAGGCCATATACCAGGTGAAAGGGAAAAGCACCTACAAGGATGAATTTGTAACCGCCGGTGGTGTGGAGCTGAAAGAGGTCAATTTCAAAACGATGGAGAGCAAACTGATACCCGGGCTTTATCTGGCAGGCGAAGTACTGAACATAGACGCAGTCACGGGCGGATTTAATTTTCAGGCTTGTTGGAGCGAAGCACATTTGATTGCCACAGCTATAAATAACTTGTAATGCGCTGATATTCAATCCATTCAATTAATAATTAAAATAAGTTAACGATTGTATTATGTTTGCATAACAAATCAATTAATTTTTTATACATTTGTTAAGATAATTAACCAATAAATTGAATTAATACATGAGAAGAATTTGTTTATCAGTACTCCTTCTGGGATTGGGAGCCACAGCCTTTGCTGGTGGATACCGGGTTGCGCTGCAGGGAGTCAGACAAGCGTCGATGGGACTAACTGGTGTCATGCACGCAAAAGATGCAAGTGTAGCATTCTTTAACCCTGCGGGGCTGGCATTTGTAGATGCAAAAGTCAGTATTGCCGCAGGTGGATTTGGTGTGACCAACAATGTTGCATGGCAAAATCCCAGCACTTTGGAATCAGCCGAAACAGACAGTCCGATGGGTACTCCGATTTATTTTGCGGCCTCCTACAGACCACTGAAAGATGTTACAGTGGGTGTGAGTTTCACAACTCCGTTCGGTAGTACGCTCAAATGGCCTGAAGACTGGGCAGGAAGAGCAAATATCACTCAAATTGAATTGAAATCTTATTTTATACAACCTACTGTTGCATTCAAATTCAATGATTGGTTCAGTGTGGGAGCTGGATTCATCTATGCAATGGGTGAAGTCAATCTACAGAGAGTCAATGCAGTAGCAGGAAACGAAGTAGGTTTAGAAATCAACGATACAGATGCACATGGACTTGGGTTCAATATTGGTGCATACATCAAACCCAGCGACAGGGTCAATATAGGTTTGGCTTACCGTTCCAAAGTAGATATGAAAGCCAATTATGGCGAAGCCATATGGAGCAATGTGCCCACAGCCCTATCGGGTTCTATGCCTTTTACAACTGATCAATTCAACGCCATGCTCCCTTTGGTGTCTGAATTTACTGCCGGTCTTTCTTATCAAGCTACACCCAAACTGACCCTCGCAGGAGAAGTTTCTGTACATGGTTGGGGAAGTTACCGCGAATTGGTCATCAATCTTGAAAACACATCGACAGGTGAAACTGTTGAGAGCAAACAGACCAAAAATTACAAAGACCGTGCGGTATGGAAAATCGGGGCCGAATATCAGGCAACCGATTTACTTGCACTGAGACTCGGTTATTACTTTGATGAATTTGTTACCCCCGCTGAATACTGGTCACCGGAAACCCCGGATGCGACCCGCCATAGTGTTACCGGTGGTGTGGGATTGAATTTCGGCCGTTTCAATGTGGATGCCATGGCACAATACATTTATGGAATGGAAAGATACATCGACAATATTGAAACCGGCTTCAAAGGAGATATTGGCGTTCGTGCCTTTATTTTCGGTCTGGGTCTTTCTTATAACTTCAACTAAAAAAGAAAAAATGAAAAATCTATCAAAAATATTTTTAGCAGCTACACTGGTTGTATTTTCTTCTTGTGACCCTGAGTTTGATAACCCGGTTGCAGATGCACAACCAACTTCCGGAATCGCTGATTTCAGCCGTTTCGTGGCATTGGGGAATTCTTTGACCGCAGGTTTTACTGACAATGCGCTTTTCATTAGTGCACAACAAAATTCCTATCCGAATATTTTGGCCTCACAAATGGCACTGGCAGGCGGTGGAGCTTTTGCTCAACCTTTGATGCCGGACGAGATAGGGGGCTTCAGCGACTTCGGTATAAACGGTCGATTGACACTCCAATTGGTGAACGGAGCACTCACACCGGTTCCCACTCCGGCTCAATCACCATTTACACCGGCTTCAGGAGGTCCTTTTAACAATATGGGTGTACCGGGAGCCAAATCATTCCACCTCTTAGCACAGGGTTATGGTAATCCTGGTGGAATTGCCACCGGACAGGCCAATCCGTACTTTGCCCGTTTTGCTTCCTCCAACAACGCAAGTATCTTAGGCGATGCAGCCGCTCAACAACCGACTTTCTTTACCCTTTGGATTGGTAACAATGATGTGTTGAGCTATGCGACCAGCGGAGGTACAGGTGTTGACCAAACAGGAAATCAGGACCCAACCACTTATGGTTCGACAGACATTACAGATCCAACACTTTTTGCAGGAGTCATTCAAAATATATTAGAAGTGATGGTGAATCAGGTAGGTGCCAAAGGCGCAATTGCAAACATTCCAAGTGTTACAGACATTCCGTTCTTCACCACCGTTCCTTATGCACCGCTTGATCCTTCTAATCCGTCCTACGGGCCAATGATTCCAATGTTGAATCAGTTTTATGCTCAGCTGAACCAAGTATTTGACGCATTGGGGCAACCAGAAAGGAAAGTGACCTTTGCCAGCGATGCAGCAAGTCCAGTGGTCATCAAAGACAAAGACCTTGCAGACTTGTCAGCTCAGATCACAAGCATCCTGATTTCATCCGGAGTTGACGCACCAACGGCAACCCTGATGGGAATAACATACGGACAGTCCCGACAGGCCACCGAAGATGACCTGATGGTATTCACCTCACAAACTGTCATCGGTCAAATAGATGCTGAAAGAGTGGCTGCACTCATTGCAATGGGCATGTCCCAAGAACAAGCAGCACAATTGTCTATCAGCGGAATTACTTATCCTTTGGAAGACCAATGGGTACTGACAAAAATCGAAACCGCAAAGGTAGCAGCCGCAACTGCAGCGTACAACGAAACCATCAGACAATTGTCCATCAACTATGATTTGGCTTTTGTTGATGCCCACAGAGCAATGCAGGAACTGAGCAGCAGCGTGGGTATTACCTACTACGGAAATAATTTTAATACCACTTATGTAAGCGGAGGTTCGTTCTCGTTGGATGCGGTTCACCTGACAGCAAAAGGGTATGCGATTGTGGCCAATTATTTTGTTGATGCAATCAACTTTAAATTCGGCGCAACACTTCCCAATGTGAATCCCAACAATTATCCGGGAGTAGTCATCCCATAATCATATCAAAATATCACACAAAAAGCGTCTTCCACCGAAGACGCTTTTTTTTTGTAAATTAGACTGCAATACTAAAACTAAAAATGAAAAGCCAACCCTTTCTTGTTCCGGTGTGCGGAATGATAATAGGCATCCTGTTTTCTGAATCATTCAGAAATGACGGATTCATTCAGTTCAGATGGATAATTCTCCCACTGATGCTGATTGTGTTGTTCATATTGTTCAGACAAAAAGCGAAGTCTCCGACAATGATTTTGATGATTTTCACAGCATACGGATTTTTTGCATCAGGATTGTACAACCGCTGGCAGCCTTTGCCCGAAGAATGGATTGAGCGAGAAATGACTGTTCAACTTCGCATCATAGAAACCTTCAGGTCGTCAGAGAATTTTAGAAAATACAAGGCTGTTTTGAATTCTGTCGAACAACATAGGACGGCAGAAACCGGTGTTTTGCTTTATTGGGACAGAAAACTTCCGGAATTGTATGCAGGCAATGAAATCCAGATACAAACCCGTATAACAGAACTTCAGCCGGTACTCAATCCCTATCAGTTCGATTATTCTGCTTATCTCAACAGAAACGGAATCCATTATATGGTCTTTCATAAGGGTGAATTTGTTGCATTGAATCAACCCAAAGGCTTCAGACATTCGGTGTCCGTTTTCAAAAGAAAAATTCACAACCGCATGCTCAATCTGGGATACGGTAAACAGACGGCGGACATCATCGGTGCCATGCTACTTGGCGACAGAACCGAGATGGATTCGGAGATTGAAGAAGATTACAGAAAAACAGGAGTTGTACATCTGCTCTCGATTTCGGGACTCCACGTAGTAATGGTTTACAGCATCTTCATGTTGTTGCTCTATCCGATGCTTTACTTAAGAAATGGCAAGAACATCAGGATCCTCACGAGTCTTTTGCTCATCTGGATTTTTGTGGCTTTTGTAGAATTCAAACCGCCGGTTTTCAGGTCGGGGCTGATGATTTCTATCTATTACATCACTGTTTTGATGCGTAGAAAGCCAAATATTTATCACACTTTGCTACTTTCTGCGATGATATTGTTGCTCTACAATCCCAATTTTATTTTTGATGCCGGTTTTCTGCTGAGTTTTTCGGCGGTGTTTTTCATCGTTTATTTTCATCCGGTTTATCAAAAAATCTTCAGGCCTCGTAACAGATTTTACAGGCAAATCATCGGTTTCACCGGTACGAGTATTTCTGCTCAACTCGGCACCCTGCCGTTTTCTGTGTTTTTTTTCAACCAGACATCAGGTTTGTTTTTGGCCGGAAATGTGGTCATGATTTCCGCTTCTTATATCATGATTGCGGGTGGAATGTTGACAGTTTTTCTCGTAACCATGAACATTGATTTTGTCTATTGGCAGAAACTGTTTGATTTGTTTATAGAAAGCTGCAATTCGTATGTTCGTTGGTTGGCGAAGTTCGATGTGTTGGTATTTGAAAGGCTCAGCTTGAGCATTGCGGAAATGCTTTTGGTGCTCATTGCATTTTTGATGTTGCGTCAGTTGTATTTTCAACCCAAAGCGAAATTTGTATATGTTTTTTTGACATTGGTCTTGATTTTTGAAGTGCAAGGAGTACTTCGATTGAGTCAATTGGCTCAGAAGGAGGAAATCATCGTGTTTCATCAACGCAGGAATACGGTTATTGGTGTCAGAAAAGGATTTCAGATGGATTTGTTTCTGGCCGAACCGGAGGATTCTTCGGTTGTTGAAAAATACACGGTCAGGCCCTATATGATTCATCAGAAAATTAAAAGTGTTCGTTTTCTTGATTTGAATGTCTCTGCCAAAGGTTTTTATGAAAAACTCCCACATTATATTGAACTGAACGACAAACGATTGGTTTTGTATTCTTCAGGTTCAGATTCTGTGATTCGTCCGAAAGACTTTGTGCTGATCAGAAACAATGAAAGCATAGAAATTCTCCCCGAAGAGGTGTTGCTCATCACTGATGGTAGCAATTATCCCAATCATTTTGAACACTCAGAATATGTTAAGCATTGGAACACACATAAACAGGGAGCATTGATTATCAAATAAATTTTTATCCACCCAACCTACTTTTTCGGATATTTACGGTGAATTATTATTTATTTTTAAAATCAAATTCAATTCATCGAATATGAAAGGAATCATCACCATTGGTTTGCTTTGTCTTTCGAATGTTTTCATGACACTTGCTTGGTATGGACATTTAAAGTTCAAAGATTACGGTATGTTTACCAAACTCGGATTGTTCTCCATCATTTTAATCAGTTGGGGAATTGCTTTTTTTGAATATATGGCACAAGTTCCCGCCAATAAAATCGGTTATGCGGGGAACGGCGGCCCTTTCAATATTTGGCAGCTAAAGGTAATTCAGGAGGTGATTTCTTTGACTGTTTTTACCCTGTTTGCCATTCTGGTATTCAGAACTGAGACATTCAAAATGAATCATTTGATAGGCTTTGTGTTGTTGATATTTGCAGTCTATTTTTTGTTCAAAGAATAATATTAAAAACAGCCAGACAGAATCAATTTTCAGCATGCAGGTTTTCAAAAAACTTTGCTTTGGGCATATAACCCAACAGCAGTTTTTCGAGCCGTCCGTTGTTGTTCATGATGGCATAGGCCGGATAGGACAACCTGCCTCTCAACGAAAAATAGGCGAATGAATTCACTCCTTTGAAACCTCCTTTTGCCCTGACAAACTTGTAAGTTTTGCCCCGGAATTTCACTTCTTCCTTTGATTCTGCGTCGAATTTTACCGGAATGAAATTTTTGTTGATGTAGGCAACAACCTCAGCATCCTTGAAGGTGGAAGCGTCCATTTTTTTGCACCAACCACACCAGTCGGTATAAAAGTCGATGAACAAAGCTTTGTCGGGTGATTTTTTCATCTCAACTTCCGCCTGTTCCAATGTCAACCAGTTGATTTCCTGAGTACATACAGCAATCGGTAATAAAATCAGACTTAAAAACAAATTCTTCTTCATAATGCTGTTGAAAACACTTTTCGTTTACAAAATTACAAACTTATTTAATGCCGTGCATCAGTCTCTTCAGCGTGCCGTTCAACAACAATGCAATGATACCAATGATGAACGGAACAAAGGTAAATATCAAAAAGAAAGTCGAAATGTTGTATTGCTCTGTGATATTGTCAATCTGCTGTCCGAGTACACCCGAAGTTTTGTTACCGATGGCCAATGCAAGATACCATACACCAAACATAAAGGCGGTCATTCTTGCCGGAACGAGTTTGCTCACATACGACAGCCCGACCGGTTGAACACAGAGCTCTCCCATGGTGTGGAAAAAGTAGGCAAATACAAGCCAGATGAGACTGACCGAGGCCGTTTTTGCACCTTGTGGAATGTCCTTGGCACCAAATGCAAGAAACGCAAATCCGATGCCCAGAAAAAACAACCCAATGGCATATTTTCCGGCCAGCGATGGATTGAATTTGCTCTCCCACCATTTTGAAAACAGTGGTGCCAATGTGATGATAAAAAGAGAATTAAGAATCAAAAACCAAGTCGCCGGGATTTCCAGTTCATTTTCAATTTTGTGAGTGACTCTCGCCTGAATACTTTCTTTGATTTCAGGGGCCTTTGCTTCCTCAATCATTTTGAAATTATTTCCATTTTTATCCAAGTCAACGATGTGTACTGCATGCCCCGACTTATAATCATCCAGCGACCGAACCACCGCAGTTTGTTCTATAATCACGGCATCTTCGTCAGGGACATTCAGCGCATTTACCGCAACCAAAGTTTTGGTTTCCGCTCCCTTGCTGTCGATTTGTGTGACTTCGAAGGCAGGATATGAAATTTCATAAGAGAAAGTGTTGAAATTCGCATAGATTTTCCAGACAATCAATCCCCAGATAATCAGAAAGCTGAATACCAAAACCAAATTGGAGGCCAAGTAATCCTTGTAGGTTTTTTTGAACAACAAAAAGAGTACATACGAAATGATTGCCACCGGAACTACGGTAATAATGATGTCAATAATGCCGAATGCCATGGCATAATTGCCCGATAAAATCCGGTTGGTGTAATCTTTTGCGAAAATGCTCATTGAGCCACCGGCCTGCTCAAAGGAAGCCCAGAAAAAGATGATGAGCGAGGCGATGACCATCACGGCAAGCATACGGTCTCTGACAATTCTACTGAATCTCATCACTCTGGAAACCAGTAGGAAAACAAACAGCAACAATGCTACTGTGATAGTGGCTCCCGAAAAATCAGTATCACCGAATTTGAGCAAATTAATTTTTGCGATTTTTGACAAAGGGTCGTTGATGACCCAAATCAGACCACCCAGTCCAACCAACACCATGATGATTTTGTCCAACATCGTAAACGGATTGGGTTTTTCTTCAGCCTGTCCGGAAGTGGACTCTAGTTTTGTCGTATTTGTAGTAGTTTCGTTTTCTTCTAATTGTTTTTTGGGTGCCAATCCTACTTCTCCAAAAATTCCGTGTGCGAGCGTAAATTGCAACAAACCAAGCAGCATGAATATACCGGCGAGTCCAAAGCCCCAACTCCAACCGACAATTTCTCCCATGTAACCACAAAGCATGATGCCCAGGAATGCCCCGGCATTGACGCCCATATAGAAAATGGTATATGCTCCGTCTTTTTTCTCGGGATGATCTTTGTACAGAATCGAAATGAATGAGGTCATATTTGGTTTGAAGAAACCGGTTCCGATGACCAGAAGAAACAATCCAAGGTAAAGAAAGAATTTGTTGCTCTCAATTGCCATGCTTGCGTGTCCAAGCGTCATGATGAGTGCACCGATGATGATTGCTTTGCGGTAGCCGAGGTAGCGGTCAGCGAGTTGTCCGCCAATGATAGGTGTCAGATACAGCAATGCCAGATAGGTTCCGTACAATGCCAAAGCATTTTCTCTGGGCCAGTCCCAGCCACCGATTCCCAGCGAACTGACCAAAAATAGCACCAAAAGTGCACGCATTCCGTAGAATGAAAATCGTTCCCACATTTCTGTGAAAAACAATACAAATAAGCCGGAGGGGTGACCCAAAACCTGGGTGTCAAAAAAATGATTTTCGTGTGATTTCTTTGACATTGTTCAAAATTTATTCGGGCAAATTAATGAAAATGCACAATTGTACAAAACTCAATATTAATTTTGGTTCAAAACCTTCAATAAAAAATCGTAGAAATACCAACAATCTCAACGGGATATTAAAGAAGGACTGATAGAAAGTA
>JAQVKJ010000021.1 GCA_028694715.1 Weeksellaceae bacterium
GATAACAAAAGGTAATCTGCTGATCGCTCAACCATCTTTGTTTGATTATACATTCAACCGAACGGTGGTATTTTTGGTTGATCACAATGAATTTGGAACAATTGGATTTATTCTCAATAAACCGATGCATATACAGCTAAATACCTTTGTGTCTGAATTGGATTCCGAATTTCCTGTTTATGAAGGAGGTCCTGTGGAAACCGATAATCTTTATTATCTGCACAAACGGCCCGATTTGATTTCGGACAGTGAGCACATTGTTGGTGATTTGTATTGGTCGGGAGATTATGAGGACATCAAAACCTCGATCAACAACAAACTAATTCAACCCAACGAAATCCGGTTTTATCTGGGATACAGTGGTTGGGGGGAGAATCAGCTTCAAAACGAAATCGATGAAAAAGCTTGGATAGCAGTCAATGAGCGAGTCGATATCTTCAATAACTGGAACAACAATCTGTGGAAGCAGCAAATGAAGAATCTCGGGGGTGACCACCTGATTTGGTTAAATACACCCGCCGACCCGAAGATGAATTGACTGATTTGTAAAACATTCAGAAATCATTATTCATCAGAAACAAGCAATCCTGAAAGAATGTACCTTCCGGGTTATGAGCCTAATACCTTTTTCAAATCATCAATCTGACTTTCCCAAAGCAATTTGGCTTCCTCTACCTCATCCTCTTCTGCAAAATCGGTAACAATAAGCGCGACATCTCCGGTCAAATCATCTTCGATGATGTTCAGTTCAAAAAAGTATTTGGTGTCTTCGTCATCTTCCCACTGGAAACGGACATAAGAATCCTGCTTGTTCTTCATCAGGAAAGCCACCTCTTCTTCTCCATCCCATATAAAGGTGTATTTGTCTCCTCTTGAATTCACATTATCGGCAAACCATTCGGAAAGACCGGATGGATTTGAAATATAATTATAGAGCAACGAGGGCGATGAATTGATAACAAACTCGGATTGAAACTTTACTCTCGGCATAATCATTTAATTGCACGCAATATATAAAATACCCTCAAACATCCAAACATTTTTTAAATATGTTTTGAAATCCTGTAATTACTGAATAGACAACAGAAAGAGATTCTTTGTTTTTTAAATAAAAAAGGACAGTTTCTCAACTGTCCTTTCCTGTAGCGAAGACGGGAATTGAACCCGTGACCTCAGGGTTATGAATCCTGCGCTCTAACCATCTGAGCTACCTCGCCATGGTTTTAAAAAGGAGTGCAAATATAAAATCTTATTGGTTATCTTCAAAATTTTAAATGAAATTCAAATTCCATTTCCAATTTAAAACTTTCCATTCTGTCCCCCGATGCGAATATCAGGAAAAATTTGTTTTTAGTATGCTTATTTTTCTCAGCACACTTTATGTACTTTCAGGCTTGGATGAATCATCTTAAAACCCAACCCTCTCTCCCACTTCCATTCCATTGGATTTGGCCAAGGCTCCACAAAGATTAAAGAGCATCCTCGCTCCCACATTGCCATCCCAATCATCATCTCCTGGAGCTATTTCTACCAAATCAAAACCAATGATTTCTTTTCCGGAATCTGCCAATGCACTGAGTAAATATGCCACTTGTTCAAATGACAAGCCACCCGGAACGGGCGTTCCGGTATTCGGGCAATACCATTGATATAGCGCATCTATATCAAAACTTACATGCACTTTCTGAGGAAGTTCATCAATGATTCTTGCACATTGCATTTGCCAGTTTTCCCCTTCAAATTGTTGTTTTTTTAAATCTAAATTGGAGAAAACTTTCACTCTACCTGATGAATTTTTTACCATTTCCAATTCTTCTTCACAAAAATCTCTTATTCCCACCTGCACTAATTTTTTGAGCTGAGGAATTTCAAGTGCATTGTACATAATCGAAGCGTGTGAATAAGTGAATTCCTCATAAGCTTTTCTCAAATCCATATGTGCATCCAAGTGAAGGATTCCAAAGGCTTCATATTTCTCGGCCTGTGCTTCATAAAACCCCAAGGGCGTTGAGTGGTCTCCTCCCAACAAACCTATCTTTTTGTTTTTCTCCAACCAATAAATTACTCTTTCCTTCACTTCGTCCTTCATCTTTCTGCAATCACGGTTGATCTTGAACAAAGCAGTTTTGAGTTCGTCTGACCCTAATACATTCTTGCCTTCCTCCAATGATTTTATGATCGGTCCCGCTAGTTTTTTCAGCAAATTACTTTGTTGCCTCCAGAAAGGAGTATCATCGTCCATATAAATTCCGAGTTTCCATAATTCAGGGTATTCCTGATGATACAAATCCACCTGAAGAGAAGCCTCAAAAACCGTTTTATCGCCCATTGCCGTGCCTGAGCCGTAACTCACAGTCACCTCCCAAGGAACCGGAATTATGATGATTTCGCTCTGTTCAGCATTGAATGGCAATCCAAACAAATTTCCGTCTTTCTGTCCGGGTTGATTCGGATCAAAACTATCTATGATTTCTTTTTTTGTCATTTGAATAAATATTTGTGTTTACAAGGACAATCCCGGGATTGGCGGCAAGCTTTCTCGGGCTGTTTTCTTGGCTTCTTCTATCGCATTTTTCTTGACTTTTTCTAAAGCACTATTGAGCGTTATCACCAATGTATCTTCCAGTTGTACTACATCTGACAACAATTCGGGTGCAATCTTAATGTCTCGGATGGTTGCCAGTTCAGTGATTGTGACCGAAACCGTTTCGTCTCTTGAGGTTTCATAGATCAACTCTTGCTCAAGTTTTTCTTTCAGTGCTTCAAATTTTTTTTGGGCAGTTTGGAGTTTGCCCATCATGTCCATAAAATTCCCAAACATATCTTAGTTAATTAAATATATCTATTATATCTCCATTTCTCACAGCCGAATATGTTCTTGGTGAACGGTCTGCAATAAGAATGGGTTCACCGGTGAGCAAAATCCATTCAGCCCCATCCTCCGGGCAATACAATTTGATGTCATCCACAACCTCAAGTCTTGTATTGCTGCCCGGGCAAAGATGCGGTGCATTCCGGTCGTAGGCTTTGTAACCGTTAATCAGTTTCACAACAATGATTCCTTTGGTTCCTGTACCTGCACCATCTACATAGGTCCACCCTCTTGTTTCGAGCTCACTGTACAGTGGCAGATTGACATTGATTGAAGCAGAAATATTATATTCAGGGTTGCAACTTTTCTGTCCGTCATCATCACTACAAGCCACTGTTGAAGACAACATTAGCACAAATAAAAACCACTGTACAAAACTATTTTTCATCCAATCCGACTTTGCATTAAAATTAAAATTCATATCTTTGCATTGATAGTCCTGCGGAATAATTTCGTAGGATTATCTTTTTTTAATTATTCATCCATGGCAAATATACAATATGTAACGAAAGAAGGACTCAACAAATTGAGGACTGAACTGGAACAGTTAGAATCGATTGAGCGACCAAAGATTTCGCAGCAGATTGCTGAAGCAAGAGACAAAGGTGATTTGTCTGAAAACGCAGAATACGATGCAGCAAAGGAAGCTCAGGGACTGCTTGAAATGCGTATTGCCAAGCTCAAAGTTCAGATTGCGAATTCAAGGGTGATTGACCCTTCCAAACTCGATGCCTCAAAAGTATCGATTCTTTCGACCGTCAAAATCAAAAATACCGCCAACAATATGGTGATGAATTATCAGCTCGTACCCGAAACGGAAGCGGATTTGGCAAAAGCAAAAATATCTGTCAACACGCCCATTGCCAAAGGGTTGTTGGGAAAGAAAGAAGGAGAGACAGCAGAAATTACATTGCCCAATGGCACGATAATGAATTTTGAGATTTTGGAAATAAAAATGGATTGAGATGGCTAGCATTTTCACCAAGATTATCAAGGGCGAGATTCCCTCATTCAAAATTGCAGAAAACGAAGATTTCATCGCATTTCTTGATGCATTCCCGGTGGTCAAAGGTCATGTGTTGGTCGTACCAAAAAAAGAAGTAGATAAAATCTTTGATTTAGACAAATCCACATACAACCAACTAATGGAATTTGCGTATGACATCGCACAAGGTATTGAAAAAGCGATTCCCTGTCTGAGGGTCGGCATGGCTGTTGTGGGGCTTGAGGTACCACATGTACATGTGCACCTGATTCCACTGAACAAAATGAGTGACATCAGTTTTACAGGGCCCAAGCTGGAACTTGAGCAGGAAGAGATGAAGGAAATTGCTGAGAGAATCAAAGCTTACTTATAAAACAACAAAATGAATAAATACATCAAATTAGTAATTACCGTATTAATGATTGGATTCGGAATATACCTGTTCGGTCAGCGGGAATACGGTTGGGGAACTGTCATCATTCTGATGTCGGGAATTCCCGTCTTGTTATTTTTCAGAAACGAATTCATACTTTTGGCATTTTGGTTTATGAGAAAGCAGGAAATTGAGAAAGCCAAGAAATGGCTCGATAAAATCAAAAATCCTGAAACCCAATTGGTTAGAAAACAGTTCGGATATTACCATTATATGCTCGGCATCACTGAAGCGCAAAGCAATATAAACAATTCCGAAAAACACATGAAAAAGGCATTGGATTACGGATTGTCATACAAACATGACCGTGCCATGGCCAAAATGAGTCTGGCCGGTGCCGCGATGGCCAAAGGAAGAAAACAGGAAGCCGAAAAATTGCTCAAAGAAGCAAAAGCATTGGACACTCAGGGAATGTTTGCGGAACAGCTCAAAATGATGGAGCAACAACTAAAAAAAGTCAATATTGGGCGGAATCTACAGAATCCAAACATGAGAAAAAGAGGAAAATTCTTCTAAGGTGTA
Organism: Weeksellaceae bacterium; assembly: GCA_028694715.1. Classification (GTDB taxonomy): domain Bacteria; phylum Bacteroidota; class Bacteroidia; order Flavobacteriales; family Weeksellaceae; genus Moheibacter. Next base: position 4,813 of record JAQVKJ010000021.1, read on the forward strand.
CCATTTGAGATTAATCTTTTTTATAAAAAAATGACAGAATTAATTTGAATCAAATTAATTCTGTCATTTTTCTGTACTGAAAGTTATTCTTGCACAGCTTTGAACTCTTCACCTTTCATAATTTTCCATAGAATACCCGCCAGAAGTGCGCCCAACAATGGTGCGACGAAGAAAAGCCACAATTGGGACAGTGCCATACCACCCGCAAATACGGCCGGCCCAAAACTTCTCGCCGGATTCACCGAAGTACCGGTGATTGGAATGGTAAACAAATGAATTGCCGCCAACGCAAAACCAATGGCAGCACCCGCCATGGTACTGTTTCCCCTTTTTGAAGTGGAACTCAGAATGGTGAAAAGGAAGATGAAGGTCATCACCGTTTCGGCAATGAAGGCAGAACAGGTATTGTATCCGTTCTGGTAGCCTTCGCCCCATCCATTAGCACCCAACGCCCATTCGCCCATTTCAAATCCGGGCATTCCTCTCAGAATAATTAATAAAATCAGTGCGCCCAGCGTACCACCAATCAACTGCGCCAAAATGTATACGCCCGCATCTTTTCCACTGATTCTACCGACGATAAACATGCCCGCCGTAACAGCAGGATTGATGTGCGCACCACTGATTCCTCCGATGGCATAACACATGATGAATTGGGCCAACCCAAAGGCCAGCGCTATTCCCAACAAACCCAATCCGCTAAGTGAACCGTCGGTGGTCTGACCGGCAATTACCGCCGAACCACAACCAATCATAACCAGCACGAAGGTTCCAATCATTTCAGTAAGAAATTTTGTGGATAATTTTGTTTCCATAATCTTATATTTTGTTGTTTATAAATCACTCAAACTTAAGAAAAAAACAAATCGCATGATAAAAATCAGTAAAATTACTTCTTATCATTTATTTACACTACCGGTTTCATTGGGTGGAATATGCATATAAAAAAGCCCGGGTCAACACTCCCGGGCTCCGAATCACTTATCATTCTGATAAATGAAAAAACCCTCTACACACTAATCATTATTTTGTTCTTTTATAATCTTCCACAATCCCCTGAAATCATTCAAAGCATAACCGATTGCACGGTCATCGGGGTACAATGTTTTGATTTTGGCCAGTGTGGCCGGTTCAATGTCTGTCTCAGGATTGCCATGACATTTGATGCAGGCTTGCATGCCTGCGTTGATTCTTTTGTAATAGTGCATTTGATTGTTGACAATAAAGAGGCTGTCGGTCAGTTCATTATTTTCTTTGAATTGTTCAAAAATCAACTTCTCAGTTTCTGTTTCGAGTCCGTTTTCAGGGTTTCTGTTCCGGTCAGTGATTCTGGAAATTGAATATCCGTATTGTTCAGACAAAGAATCGGTGATTGCCAATGCTTTCAGATTACAAAACTCAACCGCATATTCGGTTCCGCCTTTTTCAATGGCCGATGAAACATGTCCGAGCAATGCCTTTTGGGCTTCTGTTGCTGCGTTGTCCATTTGGGATTTCAGTTCGGTCAGGTTCACCTGATTTTCTGGCGTTCCGCAAGCTGTCAAAAGCACTACCGCCAACAATACAAACGCTAATTTTCTCATTCTATGTTGTTTACATTTTGATTAATAAAAGGTCCAATTCTCTTGATTAAATCATATTTGAACAAAACTCCGGCGTGTTTCCATAACAGTTTTCCTTCACGAAAAAGCAGCATTGTAGGCGTCCCCATGATTTGATATATTGAATCAAAATCAATGGTCAACTGCTTTTCTTTGTCAATATCCACTTTGATGATTTTGATGCTGTCTCCCAAATCTTTTTTCAGTTCATCAAGTATTTTATTCAGCATCATGCAAGGCCCACAATTATCTGTATAAAAAGCCATTAGTACTGGTGTTTTGCTCTGTGTGAAACTCTTCAATTGTTCCATCGTCATGAGTTTTGTTGAATTATTCTTTCGAGTTCATCTGCTTGTACTACCCCCGAATGCTTCCATTTGATTTCGCCTTTTCTGAAAATCATCAGTGTCGGGATGCTTCTTACCTGCAACCTGGCTGCCAGTTGTGGATTTTTGTCCACATCCACCTTTATGATGGACAGCTGCTCCCCCATTTTTTGTTTTAATTCTTGAAGTATGGGAGTCTGTATCCTACATGGTGCGCACCAATCTGCATATAAATCCACGAGCACGGGTTTGTCCTGAAGAATGATTTCGTTAAATTTCATTTCACTGTTTGTTTGTCTGCTTTTTTACATCTTTCTTAAAAACCGAGAACAGCAATCCGCCGGTAACAAATCCGTAGAGGGTGCTATTGACCGGATTGGAAGTAATCGCACAGTTTCCCGAATGACAACCCACGAATTTCCAATACAGAAACCCAGCGAGCCCACCGATTAACATTCCGCTGATAATCAACAAATTATTTTTGATAAATTTCATTGTTTTTTAATTTTAACTTCTTCAAAAATCACTTCATCTTCCTCCATGTGCTGATTTCGATTTGTATCGGGAGTGCATCCATTAGCGCAACATGCAAAATTGAACAACGTCATTAGAATAAAAATCATTCCAAACAGCACAAACATCCAAATGCCCGAACGAAGTCCGTCCATCAGAAGATAGGTCCCAATGCCCAGCCTCACGAACCTAAAAAAATTCCAGCCATTCAGCATTTTATTCAGCATTTTGAACCGTATTTCCACACCAGCAGCTGAAACCACCGATCAAATTAAACACATTTTCAAAACCCAATTCATACATTATCGCACAGGCAGTTCCACTTCTTCCACCTGCAGCACAATACAAATAATAATCTTTGGATTTGTCCATTTTTTGAATTTCTTCAATAAACAATTCTGTTTGAGTGATGTCTAATCGGATGGCATTTTCTATCATTCCCATACGACATTCCTCAATCGTTCTCACATCTATGACAACCGCGTCCTTATTATTTGCAACTGCGTCTTGCCACTCATTTTGTGATAAATTTTTCATTCATTTGATTTTACAATGCAAAGTTCATGATTATCCTAAAGATTCAATGCAACAATTGTTACAAACCGTTGTGATTTTAGAGCCAACTTTTGAACACGCTCACTTTCAGTCGGCCGACGATTGATTTTTCTTCTGCGTCAACTTTTCAGTTTTCATTTGATTGTTTTTTTAATTTGACTGCAAATGTATCGTCGCTCTCAGCGGCTTCGGTCAGGTTTTTATGTCAATTGAACAATCAGGCCGGTCAATTGAACATTCGGGCGGCTGATATTTTCAACCATAAGTCATCGGTACAGCAACCGAAATACAAGATAATTGATTACTTTCGTTATCAGATTTTTGTTCATGAATTCTTGTTTCACAAACAAATGCCGGCTGATATTGTTGTTCCTGCTGACTTCTCCTCAGTTGTATTCACAGTTACCCGAAAAACAAGACAGCGCAAAACCATCGGGTGACATCATTGTTGAAAAGCTCGAAGACGGAAAAGACAAAAGTGCATTTGGAAAATTCATTCACAAAATGCTTGTGAGAAAGCCAAAATCGGCAGGAGCTAGAACCGAAAAACTGGTAGAAAGGAATCTTCCCTTTGATGAAGCGCAGGGAAAAATCATAAGAAATATCCAAATCAACACCATGGATCCTTTTGGTTATTCAATTGAAGAGCCTGAGAGTGGACCCGAGCAGTTTATAGAAAAAGTGGGAAATGTACTCCACATCAAAACCAAAAAATTTGTCATCCGAAATTATTTACTCATGATTGAGGGTGATGAATTTGATTCGCTGAAAATTCTGGAAACCGAACGATTGATTCGTCAGCAACGATTCTCGAGAAGGGTCAGAATCGATTACGAGCCGGTCAATGAGGATGGAGACAGTGTGGATTTGGTCATCCATTCACTGGATTCTTGGACACTTGTTCCGTCGATGACTTTTTCGGGTTCAAAAGTGGGATTCCGGCTCAGGGAAAGGAATTTCATGGGCTGGGGACATGATTTTGACAATTACTACCGGCAGAATTTTGATACGGGCAACAACCGATTTTATACACGCTACACCATCCCGAACATACAGCGGACTTTCATCGGTTTTGGTGTTGGATACACATCAAATGAGGAAAACGAGTACTCCAAAGCGGTTTTTGTGCAACGAAGATTTTTTTCTCCTTTTACCCGTTGGGCGGGTGGTGTTTATTTGGGTGAACGGTTTCATCTGGATTCTATTCCCAATGATTTGGAAATTAACACCCAGCAAATCAAATACCGTCAGAGTGACTTTTGGGGGGCTTATGCTTTCAGACTTTTCGACGAGCAAAATCAACAAAAGCGGCTGAGCAACCTGATTGTATCGGCCAGGTATTTCAATGTGAATTATAGGGAACGCCCTGATGAGCTGCTTGATCCGGAGAGGTTTTATGCCAATCAGGATTATTTTATGTTGGGTACCGGGATTTCAAAAAGGGCTTTTGTACAGGATAAATTCATCCGAAACTACAATATTGTTGAAGACATTCCTGTGGGCATGGCCACGGGCATCATTGCAGGCATGCAGCGAAAGAACAATGGGGACCGTTTTTATTTGGCTGGAAAGTTAAAGATGGGTGAATACTTTGATTTTGGTTTTCTGGGTTTCAATCTTCAGTATGGTGGATACTTAAAATCGGGTCGTTCTGAGCAGTCTGTGTTTTCATTGCAATTGGATTATTTCACCCGATTGATGAGTTGGGGAAGATGGAAATTCAGAAGCTTTGTTTCATCTGACCTGATTATTGGCAACAACCGCGTTGATTCAAGAGGCGACCGTTTGACACTGAACGAAAGCGACCCATTGGGAATCAATGGATTTCATAGTTTGGAGGTCATCGGCACTAAGAAATGGCTGACCGATTTTCAAATTCAGTCTTATTCTCCGTACCAATTGCTCGGTTTTCGTTTGTCTCCGATTTTCAGTTCTTCTTTTGGGCTTATCAGCGGTGAGGACAATCATTTGACCAGAGGAAAACTCTATACCCGAATCGGTTTTGGATTGCTGTTGACCAATGACTTTCTGGTTTTCAGTAACTTTCAGATTTCGTTTTCATGGTACAATCAAATTCCGGGTCAAGGATACAATCTGCTCAAAGCCAATACGCTACAGGTTTCTGATTTTGAATTGATGGACTTTGATTTCGGAAAGCCAGAGCTGATTGAATACAGTCCTTATGTTCCAAAATAGCAATTCAGTAAAACTTGACGAATTATTTTCTTCCGTATTTCGTTTCTAAAAAATCAATGGTGCTTTGCATGATTTTCTTCAAAACCTCCAAATCTATATCGGACAGTTTTTTGACATAAATACAGGATTTTCCCATTTTGAATTTTCCAAGATTTTTGAGCAATTCATCCTGTATTGTATGTCCCATATAGCCCGAATAAACATAGAGTGAAATCGCTGCTTTTCGTGGTGAAAAAGCCACCAAAGGTGCATCGCCTTCGTGTCCGCTGTCGTATTTGTAATGGTAATTCCCAAAACCAATGATGCTGGGACCGAACATTTTAGGCGCGTATC
>JAQVKJ010000022.1 GCA_028694715.1 Weeksellaceae bacterium
TCAAGTGTATTGTACTGAGCTAACAGCGTAGATTTTTTTTAAAAATTTCATAAACTTTATAGGCTTTGGTCTGATTGTCTATTCTGATTTCGAAAAGTTTATCAGTTGATTTTAAAGTGTAAACAACGATTTCTGTAAAATCCAGTTTGCTATGTGGAATTGGTTTTTCTAGATAGTCTATATAAAAGGTGACAGGTAAAACAAAAACAAGATTGACTTCTTGTTGATCGGATTTGGTGGGTTTGATTGGCGGCAGTTGTTTTGAAAATTGTTTGAATGATTCCTCTGCACCGATTCCGAGTAATAAATCAATATAATTATTCTTTTTGTTTTCAAGTAATTTGATGTTTCTGATTTTTCCTTTTTTGTCAATTACAAAACTGATTCCGCAATTAGCCGTATTCACATTGAAATCCTCCATTATATTGGAAAAATTACCAAGTTTTTCTGTTAGTTTTTCTCTGAGTTTGTTCGACATACAACTCATCAGTTCTGTTTTTTGAGAAGTTGGGGAGAAATTCTCACAACCCGGAAAGACCGCCATAGCCGTAACTTCCTTTGTCTGAAAATTTTTGTTTGAATCCTCTGACTGCCCAAAAGCCAAAAATGAAACCACGACCAAAAGAAGAAATAAAGATTTTTTCATTATTCTTAAATTTGTCCACAATATAATATGCTTTTAGAAATACATGGTTTTATTCAGCCTCTTTTCTTTTTGACTTCCTTGCTTTGATCATTTCAATCACAATCGGCAAAAGAGAAACCAGAATAATGCCAATCACTACTTTTGAGAAATTGTCTTTAACAATCGGAATATTGCCCAAAAAGTACCCGACCAATGTGATTCCTACCACCCATAAAATGGCGCCTACCACATTGTAGGTGATAAAAGTTTTGTAACTCATTCGTCCGATACCGGCCACAAAGGGAGCCAATGTTCTGACAATGGGTACAAAACGGGCAATTACTATGGTTTTGCTGCCATATTTTTCATAAAAATCATGGGTTTTGTCAATATGTGCTTGCTGCACGAATTGTTTTCCGAAAATCTTGACTTTCGTAACTTTCATTCCAAAGCGATTCCCGATGGAATAATTGACCGAATCGCCCGCTATGGCTGCTATCAACAAGAGACCAATCACTATCCAAACATTGAGTTCATTGGGCTGAGCTGCAAGCATTCCTGCTGCAAAAAGCAATGAATCTCCGGGCAGAAAAGGCATGACTACCAAGCCGGTTTCTACAAAAATTATCAGAAACAAAATGGCGTAAACCCAGTAACCATAATCGCGGATGAAATCAGCCAGATGAGCATCAATATGAAGAATAAAATCAATCAGTTCCATTGTTTAAAAAAATTTAGGCGAACTTAGTCAATATAAAATCTAATTAGCGGACAGGATACTTATTTAACATTAGAAATTTTAGAGAAAGACATTATCGACCGAAAATGTCAATTTTTAGCTAATCATTGAACCGTTTGCAGTTTTTTCTTCAGGAACCAAAAAGCTCAACTTGCCGTCTTCCTTATCGGTCAACAGCAACATGCCCTGACTCTCGATTCCCCTGATTTTCCTTGGTGCCAGATTGACCAATACCGTTACTTGTTTTCCGATCAGTTCTTCTGTTGCAAAACTCTGTGCAATCCCAGAAACGATGGTTCGCACATCAATGCCGGTATCGACTTTCATTTTGAGCAATTTGTCAGCATTTTCCACTTTCACTGCTTCCAGAATTGTTCCTATACGCATATCGATTTTGGTGAAATCCTCAAAAGTAATTTCAGACTTTTGCGGTTCTGCATTGGGATTGGTCATATTGTTTTTGGTTTTTGTGTTTTGTAATTTTTGAATTTGTGCTTCAATGGTTTTGTCTTCAATTTTTGAGAAAACCAATTCTGATTTGTTGAACCGATGAAGGGCCGGAAGAATCTCCGCTGAAGTTTCCAACTCATTCCAGTTTTTCAACTTCATATCGAACATTTTGCACAGTTTTTCAGCTGTAAACGGAAGAAAAGGTTCGCTCAGCTGGGCCAACATTGCAGCAATCTGAACTGCAGCATACATGATGCCTTTGACTTCTTCAGGCTGATCCTGTTTTTTCCAGGGTTCCTGAATCTGCAGAAACTGATTGCCCAATCTGGCAAGGTTCATGTATTCGTGAAGCGCATTTCTGAATTCATATTTTTCAAGATAATGTGCGATGTTTTTCGGAAAATCCTTGAGCTGGTTCAATTCCTCAAATGCAATTGTTTTTTCGGGAACGACACCGTCGAAATACTTCTCTGTCAGTACCATTACACGGTTGATGAAATTCCCCAAAATCCCAACGAGTTCAGAATTGTTTTTGGTCTGAAAATCTGTCCAAGTAAAATTATTGTCTTTGTTTTCTGGCAAATTGGCTGTCAACACATAGCGCAATACATCCTGTTGCCCGGGGAATTCTTCTAAATATTCATGTGCCCAAACGGCCCAGTTTCTGGAAGTTGAAATTTTGTCGTTTTCGAGATTCATGAATTCATTGGCCGGAACATTGTCCGGCAAAATATAATCCCCGTGTGCCTTGAGCATACACGGAAAAATAATGCAGTGAAAAACGATGTTGTCCTTCCCGATGAAATGCACCAGTTTTGTGTTTTCATCCTGCCAATAGGGTTTCCAGTCTTTGCCACTTGCTTCGGCCCATTCTTGGGTGGCCGAAATATAACCTATGGGTGCGTCAAACCACACATACAAAACTTTTCCTTCGGCCTCGGGCAGCGGAACTTTCACGCCCCAGTTCAGATCACGGGTCATCGCTCTTGGTTTCAAACCGTCATCGATCCACGATTTTACTTGTCCATAAACATTGGATTTCCAATCGTTTTTGTGTCCTTCCAAAATCCATTCTTTCAGAAAATCTTCGTATTCGTTCAATGGAAGGTACCAGTTTTTGGTGGTTTTCAAAATCGGTTTGGCTCCACTGAGTGCTGAATGCGGATTGATTAACTCATTCGGACTAAGGCTGCTGCCGCAGTTTTCGCATTGGTCGCCATAAGCATTCTCATTATGACAAACCGGACATTCGCCGATGATGTATCTGTCTGCCAGAAATTCTTTGGCTTCGGGGTCGTAATATTGTTCGGAAATTTCTTCGATGAATTTTCCTTTGTTGTACAAATCCAAGAAGAATTCTGCTGAATTTCGGTGATGCACCGGACTGGAAGTTCGCGCATAAAAATCAAAAGAAATTCCCAAGTTCATCATGGTTTCTTTGATCAGTTCGTGGTATCTGTCCACAATTTTTTGAGGTGTTGTGTCTTCTTTTCTGGCACGAATGGTAATCGGAATTCCATGCTCATCCGAACCACCTATCATGATGACATCTGCTCCTTTTCGTCTCAAATAGCGCACATAAATATCCGCCGGAACATACACGCCGGCCAGATGTCCGATGTGGATAGGGCCGTTGGCATAAGGAAGTGCCGTGGTCACCGTATATCTTTTTGGATTGTTCATTTCTGAAAATGATTTTGGAGTGCAAAGATACACAGAGCAGGATGAAAATGATAGATTTGAAGGCTATAATTTATGATATTGGGTTTTAATCCGAATCGGTTGTTTAGGTTTTGTATATTTGGGAGTTAACATTTGTTCTAAAATCATGTTGAATCAGCAAATAATCATAAGAAATCATCCGGATTATCGTTTTACGGTTTTTGGCTTGTTTGCTTTTATTTTGCTGGCTTTCATGATTCTCATCATTTTCATGTTTGGGATTTTGAGGGCAGAAGATTTGCCATCGTTGTTGTTGACCATACCGGTAATGTTTTTTCCAATGATTTTTTTTGTTTTGCTTTTTTATTTCTGGCTATGGGACACCTTTGGAATGACCCAAATAGAAATCAATCAAAAGTCGTTGATTATAATCCAACGAAACAAATTATTCTCAAAACCAAAGCATATCAATCTGGGTATCATTCAAGATATCGTAATGGAAGATTTGACGCTTGAAATTACAAGATACAATATCAGATTCCACCCGTTTTCAAGGTATAATTTTGCATTGAAGCTTGTGACCAAAACGGGGAGTTTCTATATTGTAAAATGGATGGAAGAGAAAAAAGCAAAGGAAGTTCAACACCATATAAAAATGAATCTTTAAAAAAGCAAAGGTTTTTGAAACTGGGAAATTAAAATTCAGATGGAAAAGAATTACAATAAACCAAAAAAGAATCAGGAATTTGAGCAAGAATTTCATAATTTGGTACCTGAATTCAGAATTTCAATAAAGATTCATTTTTGTTCGGTCAACTCCAAATTAATAAAGAATGAATGAAGAGGTGCAAAACATCATCAGAGAATCAATCTACGGATTTCATTGGATTTTGATTGGAGCTGTGGGCATTCTGTTGCTATATCTTGTTCTTAGAAGCTTCATGGAGAGGAAAAACAAATAAAACCATCTTATTTTTGGGCATGCCTTTCAGATTTACAAATCAGAAACTATTAAAAAGATTATCTTTGCAGCATGTCAAATATTGTAGCCATAGTCGGCCGACCCAATGTTGGTAAATCCACTTTATTCAATCGTTTGCTCAGAAAAAGACAGGCGATTGTCGATGATATTTCTGGCGTAACCCGCGATCGACATTACGGAAAAAGCGATTGGAACGGTCATGAATTCACTGTCATCGATACAGGTGGTTACATTCACGGCTCTGACGATACATTTGAGTCTGAAATCAGAAAACAAGTGGAATTGGCCATTGACGAAGCCAATGTGATACTGATGATGGTGGACAATCAGGTCGGGATGACCGAAATGGACAAAGAAGTGGCCCATCTGCTCAGGAAAACTGAGAAACCCGTACTTCTTGTGGTCAACAAGGTGGACTCAAACAAAAATCTAAATGACAGTTATGAGTTTTTTAACCTTGGTTTTGAAAAAATATTTACCGTTTCTTCAATGACTGGCAGCGGCACCGGAGAGCTGCTTGACGAGGTGGTGACTTATTTTGACGATTCCGAATACCGCGACGATTTTGAAGGGCTGCCCAGGGTCACTATCGTGGGTCGGCCGAATGCCGGAAAGTCCACGCTGACCAATGCGCTACTCGGCGAAGAAAGAAACATAGTCACCGATATTGCAGGCACAACCCGCGACACCATAGAAACGCTGTACAACAAATTCGGTCATGAATTTGTGTTGATAGATACTGCGGGTATCAGAAAAAAAGGGAAGGTGAGTGAGGACCTTGAATTTTATTCGGTCATGCGCGCCATCCGTTCGGTGGAAGATTGCGATGTCTGTGTACTGATGATTGACGCTACCCGAGGAATGGAAGCCCAAGATTTAAATCTTTTGTTTTTGGCACAAAGGAACCGAAAGGGGATTGTTATTCTGGTCAATAAATGGGATTTGATTGAAAAAGAAACGCAAACGATGAAGGAGTACGAGGCCGAAATCAAAAGAAAAATCGCGCCTTTTAACGATGTTCCGGTACTCTTCATCTCTGCCCTCACCAAACAAAGGGTGCATAAAACGGTTGAAACCATTATGAGGGTGCATGAAAACCGAAAATCGAGAATCAAAACCAGTAAACTTAATGAATTGATGCTGCCCATCATTGAAGCCACGCCGCCACCATCTATCAAAGGAAAATACATCAAGATAAAATATGTCACCCAGCTACCGACCCAAACACCTCAGTTTGCGTTTTTCGCCAATCTACCACAGTACGTGAAGGAACCCTATAAGCGGTTTATAGAAAATCAATTGAGAAAGAATTTTGATTTTAAAGGTGTGCCGATTGAGATTTATTTCAGACAAAAATAATTTGAACTCCACTATTTATCGTCCTCAAAAGTTTTAGCAATTTTCTCTATGTTGAGACTTTTTGCCATCGCATCGAAGATTTGTTTGTAAGTACCATTCTGCTCATAAATCTCCTGATGAGTACCGGATTCCATGACGCTTCCTTTTTCCATCGCATAAATTCTGTCGGCATCGATGATTTGTGAAATGCTGTGAGAAATGATGATGACCGTTCTGTCTTTTTTGATGGCATCAAGACTGTTTTTGATTTGTTCGGTAGCTATGGCATCCAGACTGGCCGTTGGTTCGTCAAGGAAAATAATAGGTGGGTCTTTCAAGAACATTCTGGCGATGGCAATTCTTTGTTGTTGTCCGCCCGACAGTAACAATGCATTGCTCTCAAATTTCTGAGGCAAATCCATGATCTGCTCATAGATGTATGCCTTTTTTGCAGCTTCAATGACCTCACTCTGTGAAGCTTTAGGATTTCCATAACGAATGTTTTCTTCGATGGTGCCACTGAAAATGTGATTTTTTTGGAGTACTAGTCCGATGTTGTTTCTCAAAAATCGGGTGTCATATTCTTCAAGCGGTACGCCGTCCAACTGGATTTCTCCTTTTGTGGGTTCATAGAATTTGTCGAGCAAATTAATCACCGTGCTTTTTCCGGCACCGCTCAATCCCACCAATGCAGAAATTTTGTTGGGCAATATTTCCATGTTAACGCCAAACAGCGCTTGAGTACCGTTCGGATAGGTGAAATCCACATTTTTGAATTCAAATTTTCCGTGGATTTTATCGGGTCTGTAATTACCGGACCGTTCAGTTTCCTCATCTGCATTGAGCACATTGAAGAAACTTTCAGAATAAATAACTGCATCGTTCATGTCATCAAAAATCCTATGCAACTGACCGATGGGAGCGGTAACATTGTTGAACAACAATATGTGAAACATAATCATTCCAATGCTCATTTGACCAATCAGTACCAGATAAGCAGTGAGTATGATGATGATGACAACACCGATTTGTTCTACAAAATTCTTGATGCCATTGAACAGGAAACCCGTTTTTTGTGTTTGCAGTTGATTTTCAGTCATTTCATATTGAATGTCGTTTTGTTTCTCGGCTTCAATTTTCTCTCTGTTGAAAGATTTGATGACGGTAATTGATTCAATAATATTGACGATTCCTTGACTTTTGGATTCCCTGTATTTGCGCATTTTTCTACGCCATCCGCTCAGTTGCTTTGCTTGTTTTACAATGATGAAAATGTACACCGGTACTATGCCGAGCCCTACCATGCCCACCCAGACATTGGCATTGAACATCAAAATAAGTGCAATCAGTGAGTTGGCGAAGAGTGGAAGGATATTGATGAAAAAATTCTGTACCAGCCTTGTCAGGCTCGAAATGCCTAAATCAATCCGTGTCTGAAGTTTCCCAGATTCATTGTCGGTAGCAGTAAAAAACGCCATTCTGTAGGTAAGGATTTTTTCGACTACCGAATTTGCGAGGTCCCTGGAGATGTAAATTCTTAGTTTTTCACCATAAAACTTCTGACCAAAGGTGATGAAAACATTGATGATTTCTTTGCTGAGCAGTATCACAGAAATCAGCAACAGTATGTTGGCTCCTTGCTGAAATCCCTTGCCTGCTTCCACCAGAGCATTGACTTCGTCCACCGTATATTTCAGAATAAAAGCATTGACTTGGGCCGTAAAGGAGCCAATCAGCGTCAGAAACAAAGTTCCTGCAACCATCCACCGATAAGGCCTGACAAAGGGTCTGAGATAATTAAAAAGCTGTAGAAGCGACATCTTGCAAATGTATTAAAGTTTTGAAAAGCCTTCAAAAACGCCCAGCCCAAACAAAGCAAAATCATATTTGACCGGATCGAGCGGATCCATTTTTTTGAGTTTGGTATTTAGTTCGGTTGCGGCCTTCCAATCGTTTGGTTTTCTATTGAGCAATCCGAGTTTTCGTGCTACATTTCCAGAATGAATATCCAACGGACAAACCAGTTGTGCGGTAGAGATGTTTTGCCAAATTCCAAAATCAACACCCCCGGCTGAATTCCTCACCATCCACCTCAAAAACATGTTCAGCCGTTTGGCAGCAGAACCCGAAGCAGGACTCGACAGATGTTTTCTGGAACGCATCTGGTGTGGTGTTTCTATAAAAACCGACCTGAAATTTTCAATCGCTCTAAAACTGTCTTCGTCGGTTTTTGAAAAACTGAAAACGGATTCAAGCCCACCATGATTGATGTAGATATTCTGGAGCGAACGAATAAAAAAATCGGCATCTACTGCGTTGAAAGTCCGGTGTTTGAAACCTTCGATTTTATGGAAATCGGTGTCGGAATATTCCATCACAAATTCAAAAGGAGAATTGCCCATTCTTTCCATCAGCTCCTTTGATTTTGATACAATCATTTTTCGGTTTCCCCAAGCCATGGTTGCGGTCAGAAAAGCAGAAATCTCAATGTCTTCCTTGAGCGAATACGCATGTGGCACCTGAATTGGGTCGCTTGTAATAAATTCAGCATTGTGATATTGTAACACTTTTTGGTTTAGAAATTCTTTGAGCTCTTCGGTTTTCATTCTTCGGTTTTTAGGCTTATAAATCCGTCTTTGATTCGTTCGCTTCTCAATTGTGGTCTGAGTTGTATTTCCTCTTTGAAGAAATTGACCATGAGTTGATTGACCGCTGGGAGTTGGCCATCGCCAGTCAGCCATAAATGAGTGTTCACCGGGGAGTTGTATTTGAAATTCCCTTCGGTGATTTCCTTGTATTTGTATTCGTATTGTGAATTTTTGTGGGGTTTCAGAAGATATGAAATCTTGAAGGTTTTGGTCGTGGTGCGCATAAATTTGTTGTTGGTAAATGCCTTGAAATTGATGTTGAAAGTAAGGGGTACAAATACAAGTATAATGCTAAACAATAACATTGATTTTAGTTTTCTGAGTCTGAATTGCTGTATTTGTAAACTGACGACAATCAAGCCCAAAACCAGAATAATATGGAAGAAAAATCTGTACTGAGGCGAGGTGAAATACAGTATCATAAATTGGCAGAATCCAGTGAGGTAAATCCAAAAGAATGCTTTGTTTTTTCTAATCCAGAGCGGAAAGGTAATCAGAAGCGCCAAAATCAGTTGATTAAAAAATCCGTGCAATTTTGGGCTGAAGACCCATTTTTGAAATTTGGTGAGTGGTGACCAATTTTTGAAATCTTCTAATTCGGTTTCCGGAGAATTGAATGCGTGGAATTGTGTGTAGTCATAATAAAGTTGTTGTAGCTGACCGGGCATTTTCCAATCGGGATTAACAAGCTCTCCGAGCCAGTTGGACGGATAAAGCAGATAACCAGTGATGATGTAATTTTTTGAACAAAATGCAGTCAAAGCAGTGATGCAAAGCATAAATACAATCGGAAATGCTTTTTTGAACTCCCTGCTTTTGAACAACAATACAATGGGCAACATCAAAACCGGAAAAGAAGAAATTTTTGAGAGTACCAGGAGCAGGCCAAAAATAAAGAGCAAGAAGATGTATTCTTTGGATGGTTTTTCGAATTCATTAATAAATATCCAGACCATGAGTGGGAAAATTAGATAAACCTGCAGGTCGGGTGAGGGTGCATCCAGAAATCTGAACAGAAAAATAGAAGTGATAAAAATGAATCCGATAAACAAATCAGGCAGATTTCTTTCTTTGGAGAAATGATTCAGCCTGTCAAAACCAAAAAAGGCAACCACCACCAGCAGAAAACCGTTCAGGTCATTCAGAAAATCAACCCAAAAACCAAAATTGAAACTGCTTTGCAACAGATGCCAGCCGGACATCTGACCAAAAAACGGATGAATATTGGCCAGGCCTTTGACCAAACCGTATTCGTTGACCCATCGGATGCTTTGGATGTAGTAGGATTCATTGTCAGGCAAATAGGGGGATACAGAAGACTGCATCAGTGCAGCGATTCCGATGAGACCAAAAATCAGTTTTGTAAAAGTTCTCCAATTTTGGAAATCCTTGAAAGACTGTTTGAAAAGAATTCTGATTTCTTTTCTGTAAACTAAAATCAAAGAAGCAGAAAAACCCGAATTGAATGCGTAAAAAACGGTTGAAGTTGCAAAAAACAAGCCCCAGAAATGAATCAATAAAAGCTGAAAAAACAGCCCCGATAAGATTAGAAAAACCAGGTTTTTTGGTTTGGCAATGGCAAAGAGCAGACTGCCCATTCCTACGGAGATGAACAGCATATACAACCATGAAATCAGAATGAGTATCATTGTCAGAGTTCAAAGCGACCGTCTATCATTTGGAGTTTTCTGTCGGCCATGTCTGCCAGTTCTTCGTTGTGGGTAACGATGACAAAGGTCTGGCCGAATTCCTCCCTCAATCTGAA
>JAQVKJ010000023.1 GCA_028694715.1 Weeksellaceae bacterium
GCTCTGAGCATTCAGCACCCAGCTGAAATGCATAACAAAAAGGGCGATACAAACTTTTTTCATTCTTATGATTTTAATCTAATTGGTAGAACTTTTAATCAAAATGTTACACTGAAAGCGAATCCGATGTAATTTGTTTGTTCAAATTTTTTCTATTTTGAAACCAGCTTTGCTCACCGCTTTGATGATTTCTTCTTCGGTGACTTCCTCAGTTTCAACGGTCAGAATTTTGTCTGGATTCTGGGTTTCTACAGACCAATTGATGTTTTCAATTCTGTTCATGAAAGGCCTGAGCCCAGCCACACAACCGTCGCAGTTCACATTGGTTTTGAATTTTAAGATTTTCATTGGGACATATTTTTATGATTGATTAATTTTCTTTGATACTCGATGAGTGTAAAAAACTGATTTTCCACAAACCATCTCTTTTTATGAACCTTGCGCTTTCCAAACGGTTGACAGTCAAAATTCGCATGCCGTTGTACAAAAAACCTGCCGAACTTTTGAAAAAAACGAATGCAGAATTTCCTTCGATGCTTGTTCCGATAAATTCAAACTGGTTTTGTCGTTCGAGCTGGTTTCCCTTCAGCCTTTCGGCCTCCATATTTGCCTTCATCCCAATGACTTTTGAGCGGATAGAATCGGCGGTAAAAATGAATCCATCTTCAAACATTACAACCTCATCGACGAAATATTTATCAAAAGTGCTGATATCGGCTTTTGAAAACAATTCATCATACATTCGTACAATGCTTTGTTGAATTTCTATATGGGTTTCTGTTTGGGCTTTTGCAAAACCAAAAAACAATATCAGGCTCAAAATCGTTAAACTTTTCATTTTGCTGAATGAAGTTTCAAATATAATTAAATTGGAATTGGTCGTTGGCTATGAAATCTCAATCATTCTGTTTTTTTCATATACTTTTCTGGAATTCAATTGATAAATAATGACCGCCAGCAAACAGAGACCACCGCTGAGCAGAAACATATTGGAGAATCCCCAATGTTGAGCAACCGAAGCACCGAGCAGCATTCCTGCCCCTATGCCAAGGTCAAAACCGGTCAAATAGGTCGAATTGGCAGTCCCCCTTTTTGAAGCCGGAGCCATATTGATGTATACCGTTTGGAGGGCAGGGAAGAGGGTGCCGTATCCTATGCCGATAAAAAATGCAGAAAGACAATAAAAATAAATGCTGTTGAGCAATGCAAATCCTGTAAAACCCGCAACAATGACAATCAGCGCAAATGTAATGACAATGTGAATGTAACCACGGTCAACGAATTTACCAGAAGTGACTCTTGAGAGGATGATTCCGCAAGCCAGAAACAAAAAGAAAATACCGGAATTTTCAATGCCAATTTGTTTTCCATACAAGACTGCAAAGGCTACCAGCGTACCCCAACCAAAGGAGATGAACAGTTGATTGAAAAGAATGGGCAGTGCCTTGATTAGAATAAAACGGTCAAAGGACATGGGTGGAATTTTGTCCAATTTTTTTCTGATGGGCACTTTGATGAAACTCACCACAATCACCGAAAGTATTCCCATCGCCAACGCGCATCCAATCAAAGCGTTGAATCCGTATGCAGCATATATATTGACCGCAATGTAGGGCGCAATGGCCATCGCCAGATTGCTGTTTACACCAAAATATCCGATACCTTCCGCTCTTCTTGAAGCAGGTATAATGTCAATGGCCACTGTGTTGGCAGAAACGGTTGAAAGCCCCCAGAACATGCCGTGAAAAAATCTGAGAACCACAAAAAACAATACAGTAAATGCGAAAAAATAACCTACATAAGCCGCAACAAACAAACCAATTCCCAGTATCAGCAAAGGTTTTCTCTGAAAAACATCCACCCAGTATCCACAAAATGGACGGATGATCAGCAATGCAATCGCATAAGAAGAGAGTGCAATACCGATTTTAGAAGGTTCGATTCCGAGTTCTTCAGAAAGAAAAATCGGGATGGTGGGCATCAGCAGGTTAAACGAGCATGCGACAAGAAAATAGGTGATACAAGCAATGATGAAATTGCTGTTCCAGAGTTTGTCCTTTTTTGTCATAAAACGACTCAAAATTGAGTTGCAAAAATAAATATGATTCGGCGCATAAAAAATTAAATCGAATGCTATTTATTGATGGCCCGATAAAAATCTACAATGATTCAAAAGTGTTTATTTGGCCTTTTTACAGTTGATAATTCGGATGCCGTCCACATTGGAAGTCAACAAAAGCGTTGATTTGTCTCCTGCCACAGAATAAATCCACATGGCATTTCCGTCCAGATTCAATTGCAAATCATCATCTAAAAACCAATAGCCTTCGCGTACCTCCGGTTCATCACCTCCTGTGTATTCAGAGCGTTTGTAGGTGAAATCCGGATAAAACTCAAACCAATTGTCGGCCACTTGTGCTATGGGTGTTCTGTCTTCAATGGACTCATATTGTTGCAAAACCACATTCCACCTTCCCGAAGTAATCAGACCGGTGATTTCTTCACTGGTTTTGGGTGTGGGCACATATACATGGTGAATAAGCCCGATTTTGAAACCGCCGTCATAAGCATAATTGAGCAGCAAATTCATGTCGCTGATTTCTTCTATGATGGCTTTGTATTTGGTTTTTCCTTCGTCAAAATGAAGGTTTTTTGTTTCTTTGTCGTATGTCCATTTCCCGATGACTTTCCCACTGATTCCGCCAGGCATCTCATAGTGTCCGTCTTTTCTGAAAATCACCCAACTCGACTTTATTTTCTCTTGATCCTCTTCATCGATTCGCTGACCATCCGGACTAATGTTATAGGCGATGTTCCAAGTGCCGGTTGTAAGAAATTCTATGGTTCTGTCGGAGGTTGTTTCGTCCTGTGCCAATAGACAAAACGGAATGAGTATAATCATTAGGTATTTCATGTTTCCAAAATTAAGCAAATTTTCTCACAGCCTTCCGAAAAAACAGCTGACAAATTGGGCTTACTTAATGTGATTTATTAACTGTGGATTGAATTCATTCTCATCCTGACAAAACTCAGCTCTTTCAAAGCAATTAAATTTTGACCGCAGTAAAAATATCTTAACTTTGCAACGGGCAAGTCCTGCACAACCAGCTCCTGGTCAATCCCCCAGGGTGGGAACACAGCAAGGGTATCCGGTCGTAGCGGTGTGATGTAGTAAGCTTGCCCTTTTTATTTTTCACTCCAGCCCGAATTTCAACTCATGTTTTTTCAATTCATCATTTTCTTTTGAATGACAATTTTCTGTGAGAATTTCTTTTATTGAGTTTCTGTCCTTAAAACCTATATGCCTTTTGACATCCTCTCATGGTTGATTGCAATTTGGAACTGATGAGCGAATGAATTATAGTAAGACCGTTGTCCGCTTAAATCATTCAATGAAATATTCTTAAACTTCTTGATGCAAAATCGATATCATCTATTTTTGTTTGTGATTCATTTTATTTAAAACAAAAAACGGTATTTTTATTTGTATTGGTTCAAATTCAATCTTGGACAAGCGCATGTAAACTCAATAATTTGTTGTAGTTTTGCACCCATTGAATTTTGATCAATGGAACCCGACTCAGTTAAATACATTTTCGTAACCGGCGGTGTCACTTCTTCGCTGGGCAAAGGAATCGTCGCATCTTCACTCGGTATGCTTTTGCAGGCAAGAGGACATTCCGTGACGATTCAAAAATTAGACCCTTATCTGAATGTGGACCCCGGGACATTGAACCCATATGAACACGGCGAATGTTATGTGACCGAAGACGGGGCAGAAACCGATTTGGATTTGGGACATTACGAAAGATTCCTGAACCGGCCGACTTCACAGGCCAACAGTGTGACCACAGGCAGGATTTATCAGTCGGTGATAGAAAAGGAAAGGCGTGGTGACTATCTGGGAAAAACCGTTCAGGTGGTGCCACACATTACCAACGAAATCAAAAGGAGAATCAAACTGCTGGGCAGCAGTGGTGAATACGATATTATCATCACCGAAATCGGAGGTACGGTGGGAGACATTGAGTCATTGCCCTTCATTGAGAGTGTTCGTCAGATGACTTGGGATTTGGGAGAAAAAAACTCTATGGTCATACACCTAACTCTGGTACCTTACTTGGCCTCCAGTGGTGAACTCAAAACCAAACCCACCCAGCATTCGGTGCGTTTGCTGATGGAAAGCGGAATCCGTGCAGATGTACTGGTGGCCAGGACCGAATACCGTCTGCCCAAGGATGTAAAAGAAAAATTGGCATTGTTCTGCAATGTGAAAAAAGGAAATGTCATCGAGTGCAAAGATGCAGGTTCGATTTATGAAGTACCCCTGATGCTACACGAACAGAAGTTCGATGAAGTGGTACTGAAAACCCTGGATTTGCCCTTCGACAAAGAACCCGACCTGAACAATTGGAACAATTTTGTAGATAAATTCCAAAATCCTTCCCATCAGCTCGAAATCGCTTTGGTAGGCAAATATGTTTCGCTTCAGGATTCATACAAATCCATCACCGAAGCACTGGTGCACGCAGGCGCGTCTACTGACACAGGCATAAAAATAAGATGGGTCTATTCAGGGGAAGTTACTGCTCAAACAGTGGATTCACTGTTGGGCGGTGTGGACGGAATTTTGATTGCACCCGGTTTTGGCGACAGGGGAGTACTCGGGAAAATCATTTCAGCCAATTACGCAAGACGAAAGAAAATCCCGACCTTCGGTATTTGTCTGGGCATGCAGGTGATGGTGATTGAATTTGCCAGAAATGTACTCGGACTCAAGGACGCAGATACCACAGAAATACACGGACAGACAACTCATCCGGTCATCAATCTGATGGAAGGTCAGAAAAATATTACCAGCAAAGGCGGAACCATGAGACTGGGCAATTGGAAATGCCAGATTCAGAAGGGTTCAAAGGCCTATGAAATATACGGAAATGAATTGATTCAAGAACGGCATCGCCATCGTTACGAATTCAACAATGATTATCTCGACGATTTTGAGAAATCAAACTTTTGCGCTGTCGGAAAAAATCCCGACACCGGACTGGTTGAAATCATGGAACACAAAGAACTGCCTTTCTATATGGGCGTTCAATTTCACCCGGAATACAAAAGTACTGTGGTCAAGCCGCATCCGTTTTTTGTGAAATTTGTTGAAGCAGCTTTATTACAAAAACAAAATAAGAAGATTCATGCAACAGGAAAGAAAGCCGGACAATAATACTTTTATCGCAATGCTGCTGATGGGTGCATTGTTGTTGGGTTATATGTATTTTAATCGCCCCGATGAGGCGAAACTCAGTGAAACTCAGAGCCAAGAGCAATCCGATAAACAACAAATTGACGACAGCCAACAGCCTACAGCCAAGTTACAACAAAATCAAATGCCGGTCGAATCGTCGGATTCTACAGAAATAATTGTAAAAGCAGAAGATTATCAGTTAGAAAGCCCAAAGTTTCATGTGAAATTTTCAGGAAAAGGAGGGCATATTTCTGAGTTGGGTTTAAAAGGTTATACCGCTTATTCAGAGGATGATCAAAATCAGGATGAATCACTTTTTCTCATCAGTGAAAACAACAATAAATTCAACATAGAACTAAAAGCCAAAGACGGTAGTCTGATCAATACCTCTGAACTCTCGTTTGCTCCAACTGTACAAAAGCACGACTCTGTTACCATAGTGACCATGAGTTCCAGAGTAAACAACGGAAGTTTGGACTATGTTTATACCGTTGGCAATGATTATACCATTGGGTTTGAAATCAAATCAAACGGCATCCACGAACTCACCAATAGCAAAGAGTTGAAAATGAATTGGGAACTCAAAGCGGGCAGCATCGAAAAAGGAAAACAACAGGAAGCCTATTGGTCACAAACTTATTACAGATTCAAAGGCACTGATGATGTGGAGTATGAGCTATTTGGTTCAGACCGTTGGAGCGAAGAAAAAAGCATTGACTGGATTGCATTCAAACAACAGTTCTTCTCATCTATTTTGACCTTTGAAGAAGGTTTCCAGAAAGCCGTTGGTGGATCAGAGCCGATTGATGAAAAAGTGGACTCGCTTCACAGCCGCGATTACCACTTTACTTCGGTCTTGCCGATTTCAGGTAGCGAACTCGATTATAAAATGCAATGGGATTTTGTCCCGTTGGATTACAAGATTCTGACACAACCACAATACAAAGGAAAAGATTTTGAGAAAATCATACCTTTTGGCTGGTCAATTCTCGGTTGGATCAACCGTAACTTCTTTTTGTTGATTTTTAACTGGCTTGCCAAAATGGGAATCTCCTACGGTTGGGTAATTTTCCTGATGACCATTGTTGTAAAACTGGTGTTGTCGCCTGTGATGTATAAACAATATCGACAGAGCGCGATGATGAGGATTCTCCGTCCTGAAATCAATGAAATCAACGAAAAATTCAAAGGCAAGGACAACGCAGTCAAAAGACAGCAATCTACCATGGAATTGTACAGAAAAGCCGGTGCCAACCCGCTTTCGGGCTGCTTGCCGGCACTCTTGCAGCTGCCAATATTTTATGCGCTTTTCAGATTCTTCCCCAATATCATTGACCTGAGAGGGCAATCCTTCCTTTGGGCTGATGACCTCACGGCATATGATTCGGCGGTCTCACTACCTGACTGGATACCCTTTATGAACGGACACATGAGTGTTTTTGCATTGGCCTACATCATTGCAATGGTGATTTATTTCAAAGTGTCAGGTTCCATGGACAGTTTCAATCAGCCTCCGCAGGAGGGCATGCCCGATATGCGGATGATGAAATACATGATGTATGTGATGCCTGTGTTCTTCTTTGTATTCCTAAACAATTATGCCTCAGGTCTGTCTTGGTATTATTTGGTGTCCAATGTCATTAATATTGGTATAGTGTTGGTAATCAAAAATGTACTAATCAACGACGAAAAGATTCACGCCAAAATTCAGGAAAACAAAGCCAAACCCAAAAAACAGAGCAAGTTCAGCAAGAAAATGCAGGAACTGATGAATCAGGCGCAGGAACAACAGAAACTTCAGGAACAGCGCAAAAAGAAAGGTAAGAAATAAAGGGTGTGAAAATTAATGCTCTTAAATGAAGAAATAAAAAAATCCCGCAACGAAAATTGCGGGATTTTTTATGAAATATTTTAGTTTTTTATGCTTCTTTGATTCTCGCTTTTTTACCTCTTAGATTTCTGAAGTAGAAAATTCTTGCCCTTCTTACTTTGCCTTTTTTGTTGATTTCAATTTTCTGAATTGCAGGCAAATTGACAGGAAAAATCCTTTCTACACCCACTTCACCACTCATTTTTCGGATGGTAAAAGTCTCTGTGCTTCCAACTCCTCTGCG
Organism: Weeksellaceae bacterium; assembly: GCA_028694715.1. Taxonomy (GTDB): domain Bacteria; phylum Bacteroidota; class Bacteroidia; order Flavobacteriales; family Weeksellaceae; genus Moheibacter. The sequence continues at coordinate 7,360 of JAQVKJ010000023.1, forward strand.
TTGGATTACAACCCCCCTGAAAAACTGTGTACGGGTTTTGTTGCCTTCGGTAATTTCATAATAAACCGTGATGGTATCTCCGGATTTGAAGTCAGGATAGTCCTTTTTGTCAACATATTTGTCCTGAACATACTTTACTAAACTTTCCATTTTATTTGTTTAATTCGTTAACACTGAAAAACATACACGGATTTCGTCAGAGGTTTTGTCAATGGTGTGCAAAATTATAAACAAATTGTCAATCCTCCAAAGTATTTTTGTAAATATTTAATGCCTTCAAAAATTGCTGCTGTTCCACCTGCAAACGGTAGCCTTCGGTAATGGTCGGCCCGAAGGAGTAATTTACAAGAGGATTGATCAGATATGCGTGCACGCCTTCTTCTATCAGACGGTTTTTTACCACTTCGGCTGTGAAATAATTATTGAATACTTTCAGGGTAACAAATCTTCGATTTTCCTGTTCTTTGTTCATTCTATAAAATTAATGAATTTTATAAAACCGCAGACACTTCTCCCCAAATTGCTTTGAATTCTGTACCAAAAACTTCAGAAATTTCCTGCCCCTCCACTTCATAAGTCCTGACTGCATATACAATGTTCCTTTTGGGTGTTTTGATAGGTTGGATCGAGATTAAATCACCCTGAACAAATTCGTTGGACAAACAAGGAACCAATACAGAAATCCTTTCGATGTAATCACCCACCACAGTGGTTCCGATGATTAGACTGTAAGACATTTTGCCTTTGGTGGCGCATTCTGGATTCACCATTGTAAAATCAACCAATAAATCAAATTCTTCCTTCAATTCAAGGTATGTAAAAGGTCCTTCATTGGAATCTGACGGTTTTTCCTGAGAAAATATGATTCCAGACAAACACAAGAAAATGGTGACAAGAAGCCTTGGTTTCATTTGTGGGGTTTTGTTTGTGCTAAATTAAAAAAACTATTGAAATATGCTGCATCATACTTCATTTCCAATCAGTGCTTTTACGAGTTCAATGATTTTGGGCATTGCTTTGTCTGCCGCACTCAGCACCTCCTCATGAGAAACTGGCACTCGGATTTCGGGCCCGCCGAGGTCTGTGATTACAGAAATACAAAAAACCCGCATGGACTGATGATTGGCCACAATTACTTCAGGTACAGTACTCATCCCTACGCAGTCAGCACCGAGAATTCTCACCATGCCGTATTCTGCGGGCGTCTCAAAGGTCGGCCCTTGCAGTCCCAGATAGATGCCGGTTTTGACTTCGATTCCGTTTTGTTTGCCATAATTGACAACGAAATCAATCATTTTTTCGTCGTACGGATGAGACATATTGACAAATCTTGGTCCCAATGCATCTTCGTTTTTTCCTCTTAGCGGATGTTCGGGCATCATGTTGATGTGATCATTGATGACAACTGCGTCACCAACACTGTAATCAGGATTTACACCGCCGCTGGCATTTGAAAGGATGACTTTTTCAATGCCCAATCCTTTGAAAACCCGCATTGGAAAAGTAACTTCCTTCATGTCATATCCTTCATAATAATGAAAACGACCGGCCATCATCAATACGGTTTTTCCTTCGATTTCACCATAAATCAGTTTTCCGCTGTGTCCTTTGACTGTGGTTTGCGGAAAATTAGGAATGTCTTGATAATCAATAGTGACAGGATTGTTTACTTCCTCTTGAAGTTTCCCCAGACCTGAGCCCAGGACAATGGCAAATTCGGGTTTACCGGGTAAAATTGATTCAATGAATCCAACTGCTTCTTTAATTTTTTCCAACATAATTCAGTAATTTTTCTTTGAAGCCTTCATAATCATTCAATTCGACTTCAATGGGTAAATAAAATAAATTTTCTATCAATGCTGATTCGTCTTTCAGCCGCATATAGTCTTTTTCTGTGGTCAGTATGATTTTGTTGAGTGACTTGATGTTTTCGTATTTCCGGTCAATGTTTTCTACATCTGCTACCGAGAAATTATGGTGGTCGGTAAATTCAAGGTGATGAATTTTTTTGAATCGTTTGCCTACAAAATCCACAAAAGGTTTGGCTTTGGCGATTCCGGTCAACAAGAGTACTTCGTATTCCGGCCATTCGTCTGAGTGCAGATTGAATCTGTAGCCAATGGCATTGTCGCTGTAAACAACTTTTGAGAAAAATACTTTTTGGTGTGGTCGGGCTTTGATTCTGGACAAAACTTCGTTGTATTGTTTGGTTGTGAAATGGTCGGGACATTTTGTCACCACAATTATATCAGCCCTTTTGGCGCCCGAACGAGGTTCTCTCAGGTTCCCGGCGGGCAATACGAAATCTTTATAATAGGGTTCATCGTAGGTGGTGAGCAGAATTGAAAAACCAGGTTTCACACTTCTGTGTTGATAGCCGTCGTCCATCAGAATGACTTCTGCATCATACATGTCCACGAGGTGTTTGATGCCGTTCGTCCTTTTTTCACAAACAGCCACTACAACCCTGTTTCTGAGTCGGTTAAAAAACTGCAAGGGTTCATCGCCGATGTCATATACCTTAGAACTGTAATTGGCAATTTCCAGCCCTGAAGTTTTTCTACCGTAACCCCTGCTAAGCATGGCAGTACGATAATGATCTTTGAGTATATCCGCTACCAGCATTACGAAAGGTGATTTTCCTGTACCTCCTACTGACAAATTTCCTACACAAATAATGGGGACATTAAATTTATGAGACGGAAGCAGGCCAATGTTGTAGGCCAGATTTCGCAGGCTTGAACCTATCCAGTACAGCCCTGAAAAGGGCAAAAGTAATTTTCTAAAGTTCATGTCAGTTTTTGAATCCGCAAATTTAAGACTTTCAAAATGCATTTG
>JAQVKJ010000024.1:0-8484 GCA_028694715.1 Weeksellaceae bacterium
TTAGGGATTGAATTTTTTAAGAATGATAATTATTGCTGGGAATGATTTTTGCCTTAAATTAGTGGAAATTATAAAAAATCAATTGAGATGAAATTCAATTCATTATTTATCATGCTATTGTTCGGGTTTTTTCTGACTTCCTGCAAAACGGTCTCTGTAACCTACGATTTTGATCGTTCAGCAGATTTCAACACTTTCAAGACATACAATTTTCATCAAAAAGGAATCGATAAATTGGAAGTTAACGATTTGGACAAAAGAAGAATTCTTTCTGACATTGAAGCCAATCTTGCAGCCAAAGGATTTACAAAATCAGAAACCCCTGACTTGTACATCAATGTGCTGGCGAGTTCAAAAGAAAAAGTCAATATTGACAATAATTATTATGGAGGTTATTGGGGTCCCTACTGGGGCGGCCCTTCAAGAGTTTATCAGTACACTTCGGGAACCATCATCATTGATATGGTGGACAACAAAAAAAATATCCTTATCTGGCAGGGAGCAGGAAGCGGGTTGAATGTCTCCAATCTCAGTACCAAAGGAGAGGATATACCAAATGCAATCAATGAAATTCTGGAGAAATTTCCACCTCCGGCACAGAAATAATAGAACAAAAAAAGTGAGTTCGATTGTCAATCGGACTCATTTTTGTTTGAATTGATTCAAACCTGAAATTCTATTTATTTCTTGATTAATTAATTAATCACACCTGAGCCCACCAATTCGTCATCCAGATACCAAGCAGCGAATTGACCTTCGGTAATCGAAGCCTGCGGTTTTTCAAATTCAATGTATAAACCCGACTCAGCTTTGTGTAAAACAGCTTTTTGCAAGGGTTGACGATAACGGATTCTTACCATTGCTTCCATCATTTCATCAGGATTTAACTTCAAATCTTCTCTGACCCAATGCAATTCTTCTTCCGAAATAAACAATGCTTTTTTATACAAGCCCGGATGATTTTTCCCTTGTCCGGTATAGATGATGTTTTCATTCACATCGGTATCCAGCACAAATAGAGGCTCTGTTTTTCCACCAACGCCCAAACCTTTTCGTTGGCCTTTGGTGAAATAATGTGCACCGTCATGCTTTCCTACCACTTTTCCAAGAGATTTATCATAAGCAACACCTTCCGATTCAAAAGCCAATTCTTCCCATTTGGAATGAAATTCAGGTTTTGGTTGAGAATAAATTTCGTCTTCTGTCGAAATTTCGATGATTTCACCGGTTTTGGGTTTCAATTGTTGTTGTAAAAAATCGGGCAAACTAACTTTTCCTATGAAACAAAGTCCTTGAGAATCCTTCTTTTCAGCCGTTACCAATTCTTGTTCTTTGGCGATTTTCCGAACTTCGGGTTTTTCCAATTCACCGATGGGAAACAATGCTTTGCTCAATTGCTCCTGACTCAATTGGCACAAAAAGTAAGATTGGTCTTTGTTTTTGTCTTTTCCAGCCAATAAACGAAATATCTTTTCGCCGTTGATTTCCACTTCTTCCCGACGGGCATAATGTCCGGTGGCGACATAATCGGCACCCAATTCCAAAGCGGTTTTCAGGAAAATATCAAATTTGATTTCACGGTTGCACAGCACATCAGGATTGGGCGTTCGACCTTTTTCATATTCGGCAAACATATAATCCACGATGCGTTCTTTGTAAATTTCGCTTAGGTCAATTACCTGAAAAGGAATCCCAAGTTTTTCGGCAACCATCAATGCGTCGGCGCTGTCTTCTACCCAAGGACACTCATCTTCCAAAGTAACCGATGCATCGTTCCAATTACGCATGAAAAGCCCGATGACATTGTAGCCTTGTTCTTTTAACAGATAAGCTGCAACGCTGGAATCCACTCCGCCTGAAAGTCCTATTACTACAGTTTTCATTTCGGATGCAAATTTACATTAAATTGGAGTTTAAAGTGGAAGCTTTCAAGTATTAAGTTTGATTGAGAAATAGATTTGAGTTATCTCGAATTGAATTTTTCAATCAATCTATTTAATTCCACAAGTTTCAAATTTTGATTGTATTCGAAATTTAAATTATCTCCTTCTGTTGCTAAATGATAAGTCTTAAATTTTTCACTAATAATTTCTGAATTTAGTCGAAAAACATAATTCTTGGTGGGTTGATGAAGCCTTATTTTGTATGAACCATGAATTACGCCTTGAACAATGCTATCCTTTTTAGTTTGATATTTTAAGACTTCCTCTTTTTTAATTGTTTCAAAATTAAACTCAATAAAACTTAATATTGTAGAATCTGTTTCAATCGGAGATTTTTCTGAGCAATTGTAAAATGATTTCTTCCAATATTTATTGTTTGAATCTTTCCAATAAACATCAGTTGAGCGATAGTAGTCCGCTTTTATACATTCATATTTTATGTCTTCCTTTCTAATAAATGCAATTGATCCGGGATGAGTATTTTCCACGAAAAAATAATTGATTCTCAAATCCAAAGAATCGATAAATGCATTTGCATTCGGATTTAACGATTTTTGTGAAAACAAAAACCACGGAAATAATAATATTAAGGTTAAAAGTCTCATTTAAATTTAAAATTCAAACTCATGGTCGAGCAATCACGGCCACACAAATTCCACTGTTTTCTTCACATCCTCATGAAGCGTAAGGAAAACCGGACAAGTCATTGCGGCATTTTCAATGATGGCTTTTTCTTTGTCAGAATAAACATCCTGACCTTTTATGGTCAATTTTACCACGATTTCACCGATTCTTCTGGGATTTGAAGTCATGATTTTTGTGATTTCAACTTCGCTTCCCTCGATGTTGTATCCATGCGTATTTCCGGCGATGCCCATGATCGTCAGCATGCAACTTCCCAAAGCAGTCGCCACCAAATCGGTAGGAGAGAAGCGTTCGCCTTTTCCGTTGTTGTCCGTTGGCGCATCGGTTTCCACCACCGTTCCCGATTGCAGATGCGTCATTTCGGTTCGTAAATTGCCTTTGTAAATTATTTTTGAAGTCATATTTTTTTGTTTGGTGTTAGGTGACAGATGTTGGATGAAGATTTAAAAAACATCCAGCTTCCCGCATCCATCATCCTGCTGTTAAACGAATCTTCGTCAAAACTTTTTTTGTGTAAAGCGGAAAATCAGCGTTCTGTATCCAGCCGAAATAGCCCGGGTCGGTTTCAAAAACTTCAGTTACTTTTTTTCCTTTGTATTTTCCGAAATTGAAGATTTCTTCATTTTTATCATTGTAACCAATAAACCCTGCCAAGTCGGCAGTTTTTCGCTGGGTGGTATATTCACTCAGAAATTGAATGTCGTTTTCCAAATCATCATATCTTTCGATCTGGGCTTTCAGCACCTCATAAGTGGCTTCTACATCCGCAGCTGCCGAATGTGCATTGTCTAATGATTTGTTGCAATAAAATTTATAGGCAGAACCCAAGTCCCTTGGTTCCTTCTTGTAAAACACAGCTTGTACATCGACCAATTTGTGTTTTTCAACATCAAACTCAATCCCACATCTCAAAAATTCTTCTGCAATCAATGGTATGTCAAACCGGTTGGAATTGTAACCTGCCAAATCCGAATCCTTCATCATTTCCCAAATTTGAGGTGCAATTTCCTTGAAATCAGGTTCGTTGGCTACATCTTCGTTTGAAATCCCATGAACGGCCTGTGCTTCTTTTGAAATCGGGATTCCGGGATTCACGCGAAGTGTTTTGCTTTCCTTGTTCCCGTTCGGATAAACTTTTAAAACTGAAATTTCGACAATCCTGTCCTTGCCTACATTCAGGCCGGTGGTTTCCAAATCAAAAAAGCAAATGGGTTTGTGTAAATTAAGCATGAATAATTTTTTTTCTGTAAATAATTGAAATGATAATATATAAAGGAATAATGAAAGCAAAGGCTTTGATCCAAAAAATGACCAATAAAATTAAACTTATAAAAAGGAAACTATAAATATGATAATTGTCTTTCCAACCAAATCCTTTAAATTTAAAGGAAAACATGGGTATGTCGGCTACCAATAACCAGGAAAACAAACCGGTAATTGCGAGAAGAAAAATGAAATCGATGTTTCCCTCTGATGAAATTATATAACCATTTTGAGTTTGAATCCAAAGCAGTCCAGCCATGAAAACCGTATTGGCAGGCGTAGCCAAACCTTTGAAATAAGTAGTTTGTTCCGTATCGACATTAAATTTTGCTAAACGAAGGGCGGAAAATAAGGTGATAATTAATCCGAAAATCGCTAAATACGGTTGCTCGTACCTTGAACTACTTATCAAAAATGCCATCATTAATCCGGGGACCAAGCCAAAACTAACCACATCTGCCAAAGAATCCAATTGAACGCCAATTTCTGAATTGATTTTTAATGCCCTTGCCACCATTCCATCCAATAAGTCTAAAATCAAACTCAAAAAGAGTAAAATCAATAGGGTGTTGATTAAAATATGATTCAATTCAATGCCACTCATCAAAAGTAAGGCAAGGCATCCACTGAGTAGAAATACAGAAACAGAGCCGCATAGCAAATTCCCCAGCGTCAGAAAATTTGGAATTGTATATAGTTTGATATTCATAAAATTTTGATAGATAAAAGCCAAAAGGCATTTCAACGATTTGGCGCTAAACTTTTCATTGCGAAGATAAAAATAAATGTGGTGCAATAAAAAACAAGATTTTGTGTTTTAAAGAAAACATTCGATTTTTGCATATTGCAAAATGTTGAGGGTATATTGTCTCGGTATAGAAAGTTAACTTAGCTTTAAACCTGAAACCTGAAACCTGAAACAAAACATGAACCCTGAAACAAGAAAGCAATTTTGAAATTCAATCTGACCATAATCCTAATTTTAGCCGGAATCATCTGCTTTGCCCAGGCCACCCGCAAATATTCCAATGAGTTCCTTAATATTGGAGTGGACGCAAGGGCATTTGCAATGGGCAACGCAGTGGTTGCAAATATCGGTGATGTGAACGCAGCCTACTGGAATCCGGCCGGATTGACAGAAGTTTGGGATGCTTGGCAGGTTTCCGCCATGCATGCCGAATATTTTCAATCCATCGCCAAATACGACTATGCGGCGGCGGCAATTCCGCTTTCCAACAATGCAACTGTAGGGCTATCGCTGTATCGGTTTGGCGTGGATGATATTTTGAATACTACTGAGCTGATTGATTCTCAGGGAAATATAGACTATGACCGTATCAGTAAATTTTCTACCGCCGATTATGCACTCAGTCTAAGTTATGCCGGTAATTTTTTGGGCAACTCTGACATTGCGGTCGGTGCAAATGCCAAACTGGTGTACAGACACATCGGTAAGTTTGCCAAAGCCTTTGGTTTTGGACTGGATTTGGGCCTCCAATACCGTACCCAAGACGAATTTTATTTTGGTATCATGGCCCGAGACATCACTACTACCTTTAATGTATGGTCGATCAATGAAGAGGAACTCAACAAAATTACCGTTACAGAACCCGGTACCGGAAATGAACAGACCGTTAACGAAATGCCCGAGGAAACGATAGAGCTTACGCTGCCCAAACTACAGTTTGGCGTGGCCAAGAATTTCAAACTGGGAGACCGCTTTAATGTGTTGGGGGAACTGGACTTGAATATGAGGTTTGCGCAAACCAATGATTTGATTTCAACCAGCTTTCTTAGCCTAACACCTTCTTTTGGATTTGAAGTCGGCTATGACGATATGGTTTTTTTGAGAGGCGGTGTAAATAATTTTCAGTTCGAAAGGGGTTTTGACGGCGACAAGAACCTCACTTTTCAACCCAATGCCGGTGTCGGTTTCCGATACGCTGGCATCTCCATCGACTACGCACTGACCAATTTTGGCGACCAGAATATTGCCCTCTACTCCAACATCATCTCAGTCAAAATTGATTTGGGAGCATTCTAATTTTCAGGTTTTCAACTCCTTTCAAAAATGTTTCAATAAATTGATAAAATAATTTGTTTTATAGGAATTGTTAGTCGTATCTTTGCACTCCTTTTTGGGGATAAAATTTGCTCATTGTATTCATTGGACGCGTAAGATGTTTTTGTTTTGTGTTTTTTTTTATATAATTCACAAATATTTTCAAAAACATTTGTTGTGATGGAAATAGTTATTACCTTTGCACGCGCTTTCCGGAATTGGGGGCATTATAAATTGAGAAGTTCATTGTAACAAAGAATAGATTTAAGAAGAAAAAAGCCTAGAGAAGAAACGGTCAATACCTGTATTAACGGGGTCACATAGATTTTTCGAGCTAAAAACATTAAAAATTTTTACAACGGAGAGTTTGATCCTGGCTCAGGATGAACGCTAGCGGGAGGCTTAACACATGCAAGCCGAGGGGTATATAGTTGCTTGCAACTATAGAGACCGGCGTACGGGTGAGTAACGCGTATGTAACTTGCCTCATTCATCGGGATAGCCCGGGGAAACCCGGATTAATATCGAATAACATTTGGACAGGCATCTGTTTGGATTGAAAGATTTATCGGAATGAGATAGACATGCGTCAGATTAGTTAGTTGGCGGGGTAACGGCCCACCAAGGCGATGATCTGTAGGGGTCCTGAGAGGGTGATCCCCCACACTGGTACTGAGACACGGACCAGACTCCTACGGGAGGCAGCAGTGAGGAATATTGGACAATGGGTGAGAGCCTGATCCAGCCATCCCGCGTGCAGGAAGACGGCCTTATGGGTTGTAAACTGCTTTTATACAGGAATAAACCACCTTTCGTGAAGGGTGTTGAAGGTACTGTATGAATAAGCACCGGCTAACTCCGTGCCAGCAGCCGCGGTAATACGGAGGGTGCAAGCGTTATCCGGATTTATTGGGTTTAAAGGGTCCGCAGGCGGACTAGTAAGTCAGGGGTGAAATCCGGCAGCTCAACTGTCGAACTGCCTTTGAAACTGCTGGTCTTGAGTGAGAATGAAGCAGCTGGAATGTGTGGTGTAGCGGTGAAATGCATAGATATCACACAGAACACCGATAGCGAAGGCAGGTTGCTAATTCTCAACTGACGCTGAGGGACGAAAGCGTGGGGAGCAAACAGGATTAGATACCCTGGTAGTCCACGCCGTAAACGATGGATACTGTCTGTTGGATTTTCGGATTCAGTGGATAAGCGAAAGTGATAAGTATCCCACCTGGGGAGTACGTTCGCAAGAATGAAACTCAAAGGAATTGACGGGGGCCCGCACAAGCGGTGGAGCATGTGGTTTAATTCGATGATACGCGAGGAACCTTACCAAGGCTTAAATGTATAATGACAGAGGTGGAAACACCTTTTTCTTCGGACAGTATGCAAGGTGCTGCATGGCTGTCGTCAGCTCGTGCCGTGAGGTGTCAGGTTAAGTCCTATAACGAGCGCAACCCTTATCGCTAGTTGCCAGCGTTTCAAGACGGGGACTCTAGCGAGACTGCCAACGCAAGTTGCGAGGAAGGTGGGGACGACGTCAAGTCATCACGGCCCTTACGTCTTGGGCGACACACGTGCTACAATGGCCGGTACAGAGGGCAGCTACACAGCGATGTGATGCGAATCTCTAAAGCCGGTCTCAGTTCGGATTGGAGTCTGCAACTCGACTCTATGAAGCTGGAATCGCTAGTAATCGCATATCAGCCATGATGCGGTGAATACGTTCCCGGGCCTTGTACACACCGCCCGTCAAGCCATGGAAGCCGGGGGTACCTGAAGTCGGTGACCGTCACAGGAGCTGCCTAGGGTAAAACTGGTAACTAGGGCTAAGTCGTAACAAGGTAGCCGTACCGGAAGGTGCGGCTGGAACATCTCTTATATAGAGTACGACGAATCTTACCTTGTCAATTAACGGATTGACTGTTTCTGCCGGGTTTTTTTCTTTTTTTTAAATTATAAACTGATTTGTATTTATGGGTTAATCGGTGAAAATTAACATTGTTTATTGCCCTGTTGCAATCAGCTCCACTCTTTTTATTAGAGAGTCTCGTAGCTCAGCTGGTTAGAGCGCTACACTGATAATGTAGAGGTCGGCAGTTCGAGCCTGCCCGAGACTACTGAAAGTAGGTGAGTGGTAGGCGAGAAGTTTATCCCGGAGATATTCGGGAAGCCTGCCCGAGACTACTATAAGGCAGCGGTTAGAAATTAGCGGTTAGAAGTTAGAATAAAAAGACTTCGAACTTCCACTTCTGACTTCCAGCTTAAAAAGAGGGGAATTAGCTCAGTTGGCTAGAGCGCCTGCCTTGCACGCAGGAGGTCAAGGGTTCGACTCCCTTATTCTCCACAAAATTTATTACAGACGGTAATAAAAGAAGTTGAAATTATGAAGGATTAGCATTCTAAATCATATATTAGAAGGGCTAGAGCGTCCCGAACTTGATTCGGGAAGGTCAAGGGTTCGACTCCCTTATTCTCCACAAAATTTATTACAGACGGTAATAAAAGAAGTTGAAATTATGAAGGATTAGCATTCTAAATCATATATTAGAAGGGCTAGAGCGTCCCGAACTTGAT
>JAQVKJ010000024.1:8584-9969 GCA_028694715.1 Weeksellaceae bacterium
TCGGGAAGGTCAAGGGTTCGACTCCCTTATTCTCCACATAGAGTGAGAAGTAAGATGTAAATAGTGATTACTAATAATTACTAAGTACTGATTACTTAATTACTAATTAATTACTAATTAATTACTAATTACTCACTGATACGAAGAGTTCATTGACATATTGGAAGAAAACAAAAAGACGAAAGAAGACGAAACTTTTTTAATAGAAACAAATACAATAACCGAACACTAGAGCGGCGGTTAGAAAAAAGTTACAAAGAGCGTATGGCGGATGCCTAGGCTTCGAGAGGCGAAGAAGGACGTGATAAGCTGCGATAAGCTGCGGGTAATGGCACATACATATTGATCCGCAGATTTCCGAATGGGACAACCCACTGTGAGAAGTCACAGTATCCCGATGTAAATCGGGAGGCTAACCCGGGGAACTGAAACATCTAAGTACCCGGAGGAAAAGAAATCAATTGAGATTCCGTAAGTAGTGGCGAGCGAACGCGGAACAGCCCTAAAGCATTTATATATTTAGCAGAATAACCTGGAAAGGTTAACCGTAGTAGGTGACAGTCCTGTATGCGAAAGCTATATATGTGTTATAACGAGTAAGACGGGACACGAGAAATCCTGTTTGAATATGGGGGGACCATCCTCCAAGGCTAAATACTCCTCGAAGACCGATAGTGAACTAGTACTGTGAAGGAAAGGTGAAAAGCACTTCGAATAGAAGGGTGAAAGAGAACCTGAAACCATACGCTTACAAGCGGTCGGAGTCTTGGCTAAGCCGAGATGACGGCGTGCCTTTTGCATAATGAGCCTACGAGTTAATGTCACTGGCAAGGTTAAGTAGTTCAGCTACGCAGCCGAAGCGAAAGCGAGTCTGAATAGGGCGCATAGTCAGTGGTATTAGACGCGAAACCTTGTGATCTACCCATGGGCAGGTTGAAGTCTCGGTAACACGAGATGGAGGACCGAACCCGTTGATGTTGAAAAATCTTGGGATGACCTGTGGGTAGGGGTGAAAGGCTAATCAAACTGGGAAATAGCTCGTACTCCCCGAAATGTTTTTAGGAACAGCGTTGCATAACAGTATTTTAGAGGTAGAGCTACTGATTGGATGCGGGGGCTTCACCGCCTACCAATTCCTGACAAACTCCGAATGCTACTATATATTTTGCAGCAGTGAGGGCATGGGTGCTAAGGTCCGTGTCCGAGAGGGAAAGAACCCAGACCATCAGCTAAGGCCCCCAAATGTATGCTAAGTTGAGAAAACGCGGTTGGATTGCACAGACAGCTAGGATGTTAGCTTGGAAGCAGCTATTCATTTAACGAGTGCGTAACAGCTCACTAGTCGAGCGATCCGGCATGGATAATACTCGGGCATAAGCATACTG
>JAQVKJ010000025.1 GCA_028694715.1 Weeksellaceae bacterium
GTGGTGTAATGGGTGTTTCTGACCTCGGTCAATTCAGTATCGGAATTTATCCGAATCCCAACAACGGTCAGTTCTATGTAAAAGCTGCAAATGTATCCAGTGGAAATATAAAAACCACCATTTACGACACCACCGGCAAAAGCGTGTTTAACCAAACCAAAAATCATTTTGGAGGAAATTATCAACAAGCTTATCAGCTGAGACTCCCCGTAGGAATTTATATGATTGTAATTGAATCTGCGGATGGCATTACTACCGATAAGTTGATTATCAAATAATAAAATCAATCATCTACAACAAAAAGACCGGAATCATCCGGTCTTTTTTTATTCCCAAAAAAAACAGCAATGAATTAAGAGATTCACAAAATCATCACAATCAACAAGCTGAACTCCCAAAGTAAATTGTTTTTTTTGTGTAAATATCTCTTATTTCGGTATAAAAAAATTACGGTGAGACAGATTTTTAATTATATTAGCAGTACGAATTAATCAAAACTAACAAAAACAATATTCGATGAGAAAATTTTTATTCGCTTTGACTATGGTTTTGCCCCTTGCAGCATTTCCCCAATGGAAGACTGCAACACTCGGTACTGCTGAAGTCAAACAAGGAAAGGAAATGATAGAGGCAGCAGGTCTTTATAGTTTCGACACTCAAATCTTCAAACAGCAGTTAGCAAATGCGCCTGAGCGTTTTTCTGGTCTGTCTGGGAAGATTATATCCATCCCAAATGTAGAAGGAAATATGGAGAAATTTGAAGTTTGGGAAGCCTCGAACTTTGAGCCAGAATTGCAAGCAAAATTTCCGGACATCCGTTCATTTGTTGGTGTGGGAATAGATGATCCCTATGCCTATCTGAGGTTCAGCCTGTCTCCCCAAGGAATTCAAACCATGACACTGAGACCGGGACAATCCGAATTCATTGAACCCTACACGGTGGACAACAGCAGATACATCGTATTCAACTCAAAATCACACAGAGCTGTCGGTGCACAAGCATTTGAATGTACAACTGATGAAACCACTGCACTCTCCAATGAATTGATGGATTTGACACAACAAAATCAAGAAAAATCAAGCGTGGGTGTTTTCAAAACTTTCCGTCTTGCACAATCCTGTACCGGTGAGTACGGTGTGTACTTTGGTGGTACTGTGGCCGGCGCGATGGCAGGTATCAATGCTACACTAACTCGTGTAAACGGTGTTTTCGAAAAAGACTTGGCAGTCAATTTGATTTTGGTTGCCAACAATGAAGATGTTGTATTCACTGATCCGAATACCGACCCTTACTCTCCACCATCAGGTATGGGCAACTGGCCGAATCAATTGAGAACCACGCTAAACAACATCATTGGTGTTTCCAATTATGACATCGGGCATTTGTTCGGGAGGTCAGGTGGAGGTGGTAACGCAGGCTGTATTGGTTGTGTCTGCAACAATCCCAACAAAGGAACTGGCTATACTTCTCCGGGTACTGGAGGACCCGAAGGAGACAACTTCGACATAGATTATGTATCACATGAATACGGACATCAATTGGGTGCCAACCATACTTTCTCGTTCGGATGGGAAGGTACAGGTGCCAATGTGGAACCGGGCAGCGGCTCAACTATCATGGGTTATGCAGGTATCACAGGCTATAATGTTCAACCACATTCTGATGACTATTTCAGTTACAAAAGCGTTGAACAAATTCAGGTCAATATTCACAACAAACCGTGTGCAAACAATACAAACATTACCGGAAATGACACACCCGTCGTAGATGCCGGACCCAATTATGACATTCCCAGAGGCACTGCATTCAAACTTACAGGTACAGCCACCGATGATGATGTATTGGTGTACAATTGGGAACAGGCAGACACCGGAACCAATGCAACTACAGGAGGCAACAGCCGGGTTTATTTTACCAAGACCATAGGGCCTAACTTCAGATCCAATCCGCATCTGACCGTGCCAACAAGATACTTCCCAAGATTTGACTATGTATTGACTACAGAACCCGACACCAGTCTTGCATGGTGGCAGACAAGATGGGAGGCTGTAACTACTGTAGAAAGAGTTTTCAACTTTAAATTTACTGTTCGTGACAACAACCCCGCAGGCCCGCAAACTGCAACAGATGCTATGAAAGTCAATGTGAGAGCTGCAGGTCCGTTCAAAATCACCAATCCTGCACAAAACCAAAATGTGGACTTGGCCAATGGCACCCTTCTGGTTGAATGGGATGTGGCAGGAACAGATAGCGCGCCCATCAATACCAGCCATGTGAGAATTCTGTTTTCTACAGATGACGGTGCTTCGTTTACCGTGCTCAGCGAAAGTACGGCCAACGACGGAAGCGAAGTAGTAGCACTTCCTGCAGGTACAGTTGCCGGAACCAATGCAAGAGTATTGGTTGAAGCCGTTGACAATATTTACTATGCAGTTTCAAGAAAATTCAATCTGACCGGCGCAATGGGTGTTACAGACATTGGAAATATTGAAGTAGGCATTTATCCAAATCCCAACAACGGTCAATTCTATGTGAAAGCAGCAAATGTGTCTAACGGAAATGTTCAGACCACCATTATGATACTGCAGGCAGGACAGTTTACAACAAGAATGTGAACCATTTTGGCGGAAACTACTCTCAGTCTTATCAACTAAAATTACCTACAGGTACATATGTCATTGTAATTAAAACAGCTGACGGAATTACCACCGAAAAACTGATTATCAAATAATCTAATTTTTCAACAAATTAAAAAGGATTGGCTTTTGCCAATCCTTTTTTTATGCTTTAAAATAAATTAAAAATTTATTCATCGAGTACATTCAGAAGAATTTCACAGCCCTTTTTGATTTCATCTTCAGAAATGGTCAGTGGAGGTGTAAGCCTAAGGTTGTAATTGCTGTACATCAGCCAGAAAATAATTAAACCTTTCTTCATACATCTTTCTGCCACAAGTAAAGCCAATTCATCCGACTCCAACTCAGGAGCCAGCATCAGTCCGCGGCCATGTATGGCTTTGATTTTGGGATGCTGCAACAAACTTCTAAATAATTTCTCTTTATGGTCTATCTGCTCCATCCAAGGCCCCTCCAATAGTTCATCGATCACTGCCAATGCAGCTGCAGCCACTACCGGATTTCCACCAAAGGTGGTGATGTGACCAAGAGAAGGCGAATTCGACAAGCAATCCATCAGTTCGGCACTTGCTGTGAGTGCACCCACTGGCATTCCACCTGCCATTCCTTTGCCCATGACAAGCACATCGGGCACTATGTCGTAATGTTCAAAAGCAAACATTTTACCTGTTCTCCCAAAGCCGGACTGGATTTCATCCAGAATCAACAATGTCCCTGTTTCTTCACATCTTCGCTTTATTTTTTTTAGAAAATCATTC
Source organism: Weeksellaceae bacterium (assembly GCA_028694715.1). Classification (GTDB taxonomy): domain Bacteria; phylum Bacteroidota; class Bacteroidia; order Flavobacteriales; family Weeksellaceae; genus Moheibacter. The sequence continues at coordinate 3,396 of JAQVKJ010000025.1, forward strand.
TCTGGAGTAATGAACCCAGCAGCACCCTGAATGGTTTCCAAAATTACTGCAGCTGTCTGGGTTGTAATTTTATCAAATTCATCCTCGGAATTATATCCTATGTAATTGATCATGGGAAGCAAAGGTCTGTATGCTCGTTTCTTTTCTTCTCTTCCTGCCAGACTAAGAGAACCCTGGGTATTGCCGTGGTATGCGTCTCTGCATGCAATGATTTCTTCACGCCCTGTGTATCGTTTGGCGAGTTTCATTGAGGCTTCAATCGCTTCTGTTCCCGAATTGACCAGATAAGTAGTGTCCAAGGGGTCGGGTAGAATTTCAGCCAGTTTTCTGCAGAGTCTGACGGGCATTTCCTGAGCATATTCACCATAAACCATTACATGTAAATACCGTTCTGACTGTGTTTTGATGGCATCAATGATTCTTGGGAAAGAATGTCCGAGCGTGTTGACCGATACCCCAGCTGCAAAATCCAAATAGGCCTTTCCATCTTTACCATAGATGTATGAACCTTTGGCATAGTCAACTTCAAAACCAGAGGCAAATTGAGTGGTTTTTGCTTGGTATCTAAAAAAATCCTGTTTCAAATCGCTTGTTTTCATTACAGCAACAACAACAATACTGCAGCCCCCACCGCCACATAGGAACCAACTGTAATCAAATCAGAATAAGGTTTTGAGAATCTTCTTTCGAGTAGGTTCTCTTGGTCGATTTGGTTGTGGTGAAACTTCAACACTTTCTCAGGCTTTCTCATTTTGTGAGAAACCAAGGTATCTCCTTCCCATTGTTCTGCCTGAATTTTGTATTGTTTATCGGCCACGGTGATTTTGTAATATTTGTTGGGGTGAATTTTGGCTTTCAGCTCTGCCGAATTGCCCCCTTCTAAAGACTCTTTTTGGGCTTGCACTATGTCTGGGCTGGGCTCAGTTTCCTGTTGTTTCTTCTGGTCTTCCTCCATTGTTTTTACCATTTCCTGACGCTTTAATTGCAGCATTTCCGAATCATCATTTCCGGCCTTTTTCAATTCTTCTTCTATAGCTTTAATTTCTTCCTGCTGTTGTCTTTTCTTTATTTCTTCTTCCTTTCTTTTCAGTTCATCCCCTGCGGGAACAAGCGGAGTTTTTTGTTTGTCGGGGTCAACCATGGTTTTGCCCTGCGAAGGATTGGGTTTTCTAAGTGAAACAGCTTGCTGCTGTTCTGACTCCTGTGCATTCTCGATGTCTTTATCCGCTACATAGGGTTTATAAACATAACAACCTACTGCAAAAAACAACAGACTCATGAATGGGATTAATTTCTTTTTCATTTCAGATGATTTCTTGGGTCAACTTCTAATTTGTAAAAATACTAATCTCTTTGGTATTTATTTTGGATTTTCAGATTTTTGTTTGTCCGAACCGATGAATTCATCCAAATCAATCTGCTGCAATTCTTCAGCTTTTGGCTCTTCATCGCTGATAATTTCAATGTAATCGGGTGGGTCGTCAAAGATGTCCTGCCATCGCCGCATTTTTTCATCCCCGCGCCACTTAAAGTTTTCCAGATATTTTTGGGATTCCTCCAGTTTTGATTCAGGAAAAAGTTTTGAAGTCGCTTGGATTCTACAAGCCAATACTTCCACATCATTTCCTTTGATTTCAGCTTCAATAATTCCGCAATCCGACAAATTGATGCCGATTCTTTCCTTTTCGCCGGTTTCTGTTTCTTCGTCATCCACAAAAGTCACGGATTGTGCATTTTCATGTACTTCCACCAGATTCAATTCGTTGTTCAGAAAAAATCCGGTCATGAATTTTCCTTTGACCTGATTATAATCTTTTGTGGTCAGCGAATCTACTTTTGCGATGGCAAAAGCGTGATTAAAAACCCTGACCGAATCCATCACTTGTTTTTCCGGATTGTTATAAGCAAAAATCGTATCGCCGGTGATTTGTTGTTCGCCCGACCACATGATGGGGTCTCTGTAAAATTCCATTAAGCCCTTTGTTTCATTGTAAAAAATAGAGTCCGATTTTCCCTGCGCATTGCTTTTGAAATACCGTGCTTTGAAATAGGCTTTCAGAATTTGGGTGGAATCCAGCCTTTTGACCACCATGATCGTATCTGCATGAAAATAAAGCGAATCCGCCGAAAAAGCCTTGACGGCATAAGCCCGGCCGGTTACGAAAGCAGAATCTACATCTCTGTACACTTCGCCATATTCACCTCTTACAAATCTATTTTCGTCGGGGTCGTTGATCAGCACATCTCCCCTTGCCCAGCCATAACCGGTTTTGTCGTTAAAGTACATCTCGTCTCCCCAAAGTTCTTTTCCGTCTCTGTAGATGGTCGCTCTTTTTTTGAGAATTGCTTCGCCGGTTTTTTTGTTGAAGGTTCCGCCGCCATCGGGCATAACAATGTAATTCCTTGGATTTTTTCGGTCGGTGATGGTTGTCCTTTCGAGAAATTCAGTGATATCGTTTGCCTGATCCATCTTCATCTTGTCCGATACAATTCTGTATTCGGGGGTTTCAATCATGGTGTTCTGATTAAAATCAATCACTTTTGTATTAGCATTATAAGTCAGGACTTGGGCATGTGTCACAGTTCCGTCGTTTCCTGTAATGACTGCTCCTGCGTCGGTGTATGCGATTCCGGTTTTTCGGTCATAGGACATATAAGGCGTTTCAATGCGCTGGCTCGGGTCAATCATCACTACATTTCCGGTGGCTACTGCAATATCTGTTACGCGGTTGTATTCCACATAATTGGCAAAGAGTTCAGATTTGCTGTCTTTCATGTGGACATTTTTGAAAGCTTTGGCGATTTTGGTATTGCCATCGTACTCCAAGGAGTCAGAGGTCATCGAAACCGTGTCGTTGATCATTCTGACATTTGACCAAGCACGAAAGAAATTTTCATTTTGATAATAAACTGCACTGTCGCTGTACAAACGGGTTCCTTCGTGTTCAAATGCTACATTTCCGTAGGCAAACGGATTGCCTTCAAATTTTTCGGGAGTCACCTTCAGCACATCGGAATGCAAGTGTTTGATTTTTTGAGGTAGTTCATTGTTCAAATCCTTTTGCACTTGGCCGGAAAGTACAGGGCCGAGCAGTAGCAAGCAAAGGAAAGGGAATATTTTTGATGGACTAATTGTTTCTCTTGCCATAAAAATAGAGTGAGTGTCCTTCTACCTTGATGTCAAAAACTTCCTCTATCGTGGTCTTGATTACCTGAATTCTCGGATCACAAAACTCAATCACTTCACCGGTATCGGACAAAATTATGTGGTCGTGGTTTTTGTCGAAATAGGATTTCTCATAGTGTGCCTGTTGTTCACCGAATTGGTGTTTTCTGACCAGCTGGGCTTCCATCAGTAATTCGATGGTATTGTATAAGGTGGCGCGACTGACCCGGTACCTTTTGTCTTTCATCATGATGTACAATCTGTCGATATCAAAATGTTCATCAGTGGAGTAAATCTCTTCCAATATGGCGTATCGTTCAGGCGTTTTTCGGTGGCCGTGTTCTTCCAGAAAATTGGTAAACACCTGTTTGACAATCTCATAATTCCTTTGTTTTACTGTGTCCATAATCTGTTTGACAAAGTTTGTGTAAAGGTAAGCTAATATTTGAAAACTATAAAATTTAGAATGATTCTAATGTATGGCCAATGCAAAATTATTTATTAATAGCAAGTTTTATCGACTACCCTATTTGACAACAAACTCATTCTTTCAGTAGCTTCAGCGTTCTATTTTGTCCGTTCTCCAGCAGCAGGCTTACATAGTAAACACCTGGAGGAAGTTGACTCAGATTCAGGCTGTAGTTGTCAGAAAAACTGCCGTTCATCCATTGATTTCCCGAGGCTGAGAATACACGGAATGACTTTAGTGCCATAGTAGAACGGATTTGTAGAATTTCCTTGACCGGATTGGGATAGAAACTGATTTCTACTGTATTCTGCTCATTGACAGAAAGTGATTCTTCAGAAAATTTAAAAACAGTACCATTGCTGTTTATACCACCATAAAGCGTAGCACCAAAAAAGGTGTCGTCTTCAAAATGCAGTCCTGCAAAAGCGGTATAACCAGATTCAGTGTTGAACTGAAAAATATTCTCAAAACCTTCCCCGTCAGTTCCAATCTTAAATATACCGCCACCAATGGAAGTCGTTCCGTACAGAAAATCATTCGAGAAAATCAGTTTTCCGCGCGGCTGTATTCCCGTTTGTTGAACAAATTGATGAAGGATAGAAAAATCGGTACCGTCGGTTTTCAAACTGTACACATAGCCGTCCTGTTCAGTTTCAGAATATATGGTCGTTCCGTACAGCACATCATCCAACAGCAGTAATTCATTGGGAGAAACATTGGTGTTTGTCAGTTCATCCGGAAAATTATGGAGATTCATGAAGCCGGTACCGTCGGGTTTAATTTTGTAAATGGTTGAATTGCTCACACCATTTCCGTTGAAGCTGGCACCGTAAAAATATTCTCCGTCAAACACAAAATTACCGTTCGGACTTGACACATCCGTAGTATAAAAACTAAATAGTTTATTAAACTCACTGCCGTCAGTTTTGATTTTAAAAAATATTCCGCTGCCACCTCCGCCACTGTATGTGGTTCCGTACAAAAAATCATCAAGATGATACAATGTACAGTTCGGAAGTTCACCATCGTTTCCAATTCCAAAATCAACCAATTTCTGAAAATTACTGCCGTCGGTATTTATTTTAAACAAAATTCCTCTGTCTGCTGTGCCTCCTTTGAATGCTGCACCAAATAATTCCTGGCCGACCAAAGTCAGTGAATTATACGGACGATCACCGTTGGCTCCGTCAAAATCATACAATTTCACAAATTCACTTCCATCCTTTTTGACTTTATAAATGGTTCCTTTGTCGAATTCTCCACCCGAATTGGTCATGCCGTATAGGTAGTTCCCGTCGCTGACCAGATGACTGTATGTGAATTTACCATCCTGAATTTCAAAATCATGTAATTTCACAAATTGCTGTGCAAAAGCATGTGTCAAACCCGTAAAAAAAGCAAAAAAAAGGAGTAATGTTTTTATCATCATAAAAATTTAAACGCCTAAAGTATTGATTAATCTATAATTGTACAAGTCAGTAGTTGAATCAATAGAAAATAAGCAAGGATATTATTATAATTTATTTTGTTGGGTATGTATTTGTTCGTTTTTTAATTTACCATACAAATATTAAAATTTACTGTTATAACCAACCAAACAATATCGAAATCAATTTACGCCAAAAACTCAACGGTCTAATAAATAAGTGAAATAAAGGTTGATTAGTCGTCTTCTTGGTTGTAAACATCTTGGATACCCAGATTTTTTAATCTGGATTTGTATTTCTCTTTTTTCATTCGCAATTGAACTTTTTATTGCTGTATTTCAACCTGATAACCAGCTCTGCAGTCATCGTCTATACATCGATTGTAATCATTTTCTGCATCTCTGATTTTGCTTGAAATCATTTGTGTTTCTACTAAATACCGATTGGCAACATTTTTATAGGCTTGTGGGTCGTTTTCAATAATTTTAGGTAAATCTACACTCGCTCCCATTTTTTTGTAAGCACTTAATTCAAAACTATAAGGCGGGTGTTTTTCCGTTTCTAACTGTTTAATATCATCAATCTCAACAATAATTTTGTCAAATTCAAATCTCGTCGTAAGCCTTACGATTTTTTGTTTGTGGTCTTTGAAAATGGGAGCTATCAATCCAATTGCATTCGGAACTTTCACCGTGAATATCATCGGAAGTTTTCTGATTGGCATTTTTTATGGGCTTTCAGAAAAATACAGTTGGTTTACAGATGATTGGCGGATATTTTTGACAATTGGATTCTGCGGAGGATTTACGACTTTTTCCGCTTTTGCATTAGAAAATATCGCTATGCTTGAAAACCATAATTATACCGGATTTCTGATTTAAGCTGTCGGAAGTTTCATATTGGGATTATTGGCTGTCTGGGCGGGATTGAATTTAGTAAAAATTTAAACAATTTGAATCCATTTAAACTTGAAATTGCATTCACGGATATTCCCGAAAATTCTCCTTCATAAGTCTGAAATTTTATGTGTATCGATTCCACTTGCTTTGCCTTGAGGTTGTGAATTGCTTTCAAAAACATTAAGATTTCAAACTACTTTCGCTTGGATAAATCTCTGAGAAATATTATGAATTGACCTTAAAATTTAAGATTTAAAGCAATTGACTCTAATTAGGTGTGTAGAAACTTTATCTTTTTTTTAGTTGTGAATTGCTTTCAAAAATTTCATCTTTGTAACAAGCATTTTTTTATGAATATTCAGCAAAAAATTAAGGAATTAAGGGAAGAATTAACCCGACACAATTACAATTATTATATACTCGACCAACCGACCATCAGCGATTATGAATTTGACCAATTGCTCAATGAACTCATCGAACTCGAAAAAGCGCATCCCGAACTGTATGATGAAAATTCGCCGTCGCAAAGAGTGGGGGGTGCAATTACCAAAAACTTTCCCAC